>NZ_JBKVXZ010000080.1:0-11841 GCF_046973065.1 Flintibacter sp.
GTGCAAAGCCGCATTTGCGGCTTTGCACGGCTGTGTATTGGGAATTTTGAAAGAAAGATAAGGGAGTACAACTATGCTTGAATCCTTCCTCCAAATGTTTACCAATCCCGGTCCCGCCAGCTTCATCAACTTCACCTTCCTGCCCAAGTACACCTTCTATTTTGTACAGGGCGTGAAGTACACCCTGATGCTGTCTGTTGTGGCGGTGCTGCTGGCCGTGATCCCCGCCCTTTTGCTGGCCCTGATGCGGCTGAGCAAAAGCCGCATTGTCCGCTGGATCTCCGGCGCTTACATCGCCATCTTCCGCTCCACGCCTATGCTGGTGCAGCTGTACATCATCTATCTGGGTGTATTCTCCTTCATCGAGGTGCCCAAGATGACCATTTTCGGCTTCTTGCGTCTGGATCTGTTTATCCCCAGCGTAGTGGCTCTGGCGCTGAACAGCTCCGCCTATGTGGCTGAGATCTTCCGGGCCGGTATTCTGGCGGTGGATGCAGGCCAGACCGAGGCCGCCCGCTCTCTGGGCCTGTCCTCCTGGCAGTCCATGCGTCTGGTAGTCCTGCCCCAGGCGGTCAAGAATGTACTCCCTGCCCTGGCCAACGAGGTCGTCACCATGGTGAAGGAGTCCTCCATCTGCTCCGTGATCGGCGTGTACGATCTGATGTGGGGTGCAAAGACAGTCATTACCAACTCCTACATCGCAGTGGGTCCCCTGGTCCTGGCTGCCATCATCTACTTCTGCATCAACTTCCCCGCCAGCAAGGCCATCGAGGCCATTGAAAGGAGAATGCGTCGTGGCGACAAGCGCTGAGCTCATCCGTGTTGAGCACGTCATCAAGGAATACAACCACGGAGCGGTGAAGGCCCTTAACGACTGCTCCCTCTCCATCAAGAAGGGCGAGGTGGTTGCCATCATCGGCCCCTCCGGTTCCGGTAAGTCTACTCTGCTGCGGTGCCTGAACCTGCTGGAGATCCCCTCCAGCGGACACATCTACTTCAACGGCGTGGACATCACCGACAAGAAGGTAGACATCAACCTCCACCGCCGGAAGATGGGCATGGTGTTCCAGCACTTCAACCTCTTCCCCCACATGACGGTGAAGAAGAACATCACTCTGGCCCCCGTTCAGCTGGGTCTGAAGAAGCAGGATGAGGCCGACGCTCAGGCCATGAAGCTGCTGGAGCGCATCGGCCTGGCCGACAAGGCGGATGAGTATCCCAACATGCTCTCCGGCGGCCAGAAGCAGCGTATCGCCATCGTCCGCGCTCTGGCCATGGAGCCCGAGGTCATGCTCTTTGACGAGCCCACCTCTGCTCTGGACCCGGAGATGGTGGGCGAGGTTCTGGACCTGATGCGGGACCTGGCCCACGAGGGCATGACTATGGCGGTGGTTACCCACGAGATGGGTTTTGCCCGTGAGGTGGCCAGCCGGGTCATCTTCATGGACAGCGGCGCTATTCTGGAGGAAAACTCCCCTCGTTTTCTGTTTGATTCCCCTCAGAACCCCCGTACACAGGCCTTCCTGAGCAAGGTTTTATAAAAAATATCCGCGGCAGATCGTTTGATCTGCCGCGGTTTTTTATGTGTTTTCCGGCACTGCCTTTTTCTCAGGGCTCTTGAATCGCTGGACAAACCCGATGATCTGTCCTGACAAAAGCACCGTCAGCAGGGAACAGGCCAGGCGCTTGAGGTCGATATAGCTTACCGACAGCCCCAGCACCACCAGATCGGTGATCAGGTAAGCCCACTGAATGTTCCAGTGCGTGACCACTGACATGCTCATAGCCAGGGCATCGTCCCCGCCGGGAGCACCTCCCGCCCGGACGCTGAGCCCCACGCCGATCCCTACGAACAGAGCGCCCAGCACCGCCGCCAACAGGGGGTATTGGGCCAGCTGCGGCCAGATGGGGTCGAACTGCTCAAACAGGGCATAGAACAAGGAAAATCCGCCGCCGGCAATGATGGAGTAGCCAATAAACTCCTTGCCCAGCAGGCGCCATCCCATCCAATAGCACACGGCATTGAGCACCAAACCTGTCACCGCCGGGGAAATTCCAAACCAGTGGTGCAACAACAGGGTCATGCCCAACACGCCGCCCTCGGTCACGCCGGATAAGGCGTGCACATTGTAAAGGCCAAAGGCTAAGATTGCGCTGCCCAGCAATGCCAGCAGACACTTCTTTGGCTTCAACAGGGAAAACAAAATAACAACTCCTTTTATCCCGTCTGCTTTCATTATATCTGTTTTCCCCATTTTTGGCAACAGCTATTGGCTGTTTATATCATCTTCGCCCTTTTTCACAATTATTTTCCACTTCTCGCCATATTCCATATTTTTATGCGGGCGGGAAGCAAAAAGTCGGGCCGGACATTTTGTCCGGCCCGACTAGTGCTTATTTCGTTTAGTAGTTCTCAGCCTTCAGTTGGAAGTAATCCTTGGGATGAGCGCACACAGGGCACACCTCGGGGGCCTGCTTGCCCACGTGGATGTGGCCGCAGTTGCTGCACTGCCAGATCATGTCGCCGTCACGGGAGAAGACCAGGCCGCCCTCCACATTGGCCAGCAGCTTGAGGTAACGCTCCTCGTGCTCCTTCTCGATCTTGGCAACCTCGGAGAACAGGAACGCGATGTGGTCAAAGCCCTCCTCCTTGGCCTCCTTGGCCATGGTGGCATACATGTCGGTCCACTCGTAGTTCTCACCCTCGGCGGCAGCCTTCAGGTTCTCAGAAGTGGTGCCGATGCCGCCCAGCAGCTTGAACCAGATCTCAGCGTGCTCCTTCTCGTTGGCAGCGGTCTCCTCAAAGATCTTGGAGATCTGCACATAGCCGTCCTTCTTCGCCTTGGAGGCAAAGTAGGTGTACTTGTTGCGGGCCTGGGACTCTCCGGCAAAAGCGGTCCACAGGTTCTGCTCGGTCTTGCTACCCTTCAGTTCAGGCATCGTAAGTTCCTCCCTTAAAAATTATTTAATGCGAATAATTCTTGTTTAACTGGTTACATTATAGCAACTGCCCAAAGCTTTGTCAATCACTCTTTGTTTTTTTTAAGAAAAATCCCCCTTCAGTATTCCCAGATACTGAAGGGGGGATTCTACGTTTTTTTCGCGTTTTTACACACGCTTCCAGGAGGCGCCGCCGGGCACGTCGGTGATCTCAATGCCCTGAGCCTTCAGCTCATCCCGGATCTGGTCAGCCTTGGCAAAATCCTTGGCCTTCTTGGCCTGATAGCGCTCCAGCACCATGGCGTCCACGGCAGGGTCACCCTCGCCGGTGATGGTGTAGTCACCGGCAGAAGTGGTCTTCTGGGCAGCCTGCTCCTTGCGCACCTGAGCCGCCTTCTCCAGCAGGGACAGGGACAGCACCTGGTCAAAGTCGCCCAGAATGGCCAGCTTGGTGGCGTCGTCGGTCTTAGCCTTCAAGGCGTCGTACAGCAGGGTCACCGCCATGGAGGTGTTCAGGTCGTTGCCAACCTGCTGCAGGAACTTCTCCCGGTACTCTTGCACCACCGCCTGGTCGGCCTCGCCGCCCTCCTTCAGGGCCGCGATGCGCTTGATGAGCTTCTGGTAAGCGCCCTGGGCGTTGTCCAGGTTCTCCCAGGAGAACACCAGGCCCTTGCGGTAGTGGGACTGCAGGCAGAAGAAACGGTAGCTGAGAGGATCATAGCCCTTCTCCTCCAGCAGGGAGACGGTCAGGAACTCGCCCTTGGACTTGGACATCTTGCCGGAATTGGTGTTCAAGTGGTGGACATGGAACCACTGCTTGCACCAGGGGTGACCCAGGTAGCTCTCAGACTGGGCGATCTCGTTGGTATGGTGGGGGAAGGCATTGTCGATGCCGCCGCAGTGCAGGTCCAGATACTCGCCGTTATATTTCAGGGAGATGCCGGAGCACTCAATGTGCCAGCCGGGATAACCCACGCCCCAGGGAGAGTCCCACTTCAGGGCCTGGTCCTCAAACTTGGACTTGGTGAACCACAGCACGAAATCGTTCTTGTTGCGCTTGTTGGAGTCCTCCTCCACGCCCTCGCGCACGCCGACTGCCAGGTCCTCCTCGTTGTGGTCGTTGAAGATGTAGTAGCGATCCAGCTTGGAGGAGTCAAAGTACACATTGCCGCCGGCCACATAGGCATAGCCCTTTTCCAGCAGCCCGGAGACGATCTTGATGTACTCATCAATGCAGCCGGTGGCGGGCTGGACGGTGTCGGGAGTCTTGATGTTCAGCTTGGCGCAGTCGGAGAAGAAGGCGTCGGTGTAGTACTGGGCGATCTCCATCACGGTCTTGTGCTCCCGCTTGGCGCCCTTGAGCATCTTGTCCTCGCCGGTGTCGGCGTCGGAGCTGAGGTGGCCCACGTCGGTGATATTCATGACCCGGTTCACATCATAGCCGGAGTAGCGCAGGAACTTCTCCAGCACATCCTCCATAATGTAGGAACGCAGGTTGCCGATGTGGGCGAAGTGGTAGACGGTAGGGCCGCAGGTATACATCTCCACATGGCCGGGCGTGTGGGTGGTAAACTCTTCTTTTTTATGGGTGGCAGAATTATAAAGCAGCATAGCTGTCTCCTCCTTTTATCTCATGTTCTTGGGAACAAAGTTTCCGCTTTGGTACTGTTCATCCAGCAGACGCTCCACCAGCTCCAGCCGGGCAGAGAGAGCCTCAATACGCTCTTCCACCGGGTTTTCCACGCTGGTCTGGTCCACGTCGTCGGCATAGTGGGTGGTGCGCCCAGCAATGCGGACGATCTGGGCGGGGATGCCTACGGCGGTGGCATCCTCGGGCACCTCGCTGAGCACCACGGAGTTGGCCGCGATGCGCGCTCCGTCTCCCACCTTGAAGGGGCCGAGGATTTTCGCTCCGCAGCCAATGAGCACGTTGTTTCCGATGGTGGGGTGGCGCTTGCCCTGGTCCTTGCCAGTACCGCCCAGGGTGACTCCATGGTAGAGAAGCACATCGTCTCCCACTTCGGCGGTCTCGCCGATGACGATGCCCATGCCGTGGTCAATGACGAACCGGCGGCCGATCTTGGCCCCGGGGTGGATCTCGATGCCTGTCCAGAACCGGTTCCACTGGGAGACGAACCGGGCTAAAAACTTCCAGTTATGGCAGTATAACCAGTGAGCCAGACGGTGATACAGGGTGGCGTGGACCCCCTGGTACAGCAAAAAGATCTCCAGCTTGGAGCGGGCCGCCGGGTCACGGCGCTGATAGGCCTCCAGCGTCTCCATCAGGGAATGAAACATAGTATCCTCCTTTTCTCCGGGGCACACGGGCTCCGGCCGGCGCCGATTGGGGCGCATGATATGGTATGCTTACGGTTTCGGCTACGTCCCAACATCGACACGCCTCCAAGATCATTCCGTTTGTGTTACACATATCACTGCACCTCCTTCGGTCCGTTTGGAGAAAAACAAAAACGCCTCTCACGCCCACTTCGGGCATAAGAGGCGACGAATCGCGGTTCCACTCTCATTTCTCACTTGTCTGACCGCTATCGGGGCCAAGCCGGGCGGCATTACCCGCCGCGCTCCCGGACGCACTTCACATCCGCCAACCTAAGCCCCCTTTCAGCCGGTGAAGGGCTCTCTCTGTCTGCTGGGTAGGACGTTACTTTTCCGTTCTCTGCGCTTTACAAGTCAGTATATTACCATTGCTTGGCGTTTGTGTCAAGTCCGCCCCGTTTTTTGCCCCACAATCCCCCCTGTCAACCTGAGGTTGACAGGATTCCAGCTTCTTTTTCTTGTCAACTGCCCCGTCCTTTGCTATGCTGAAACCAGAAAGAGGTCGGAGAAATGGAGGGATTTCCATGGAATTAAAGGAACGCATTGCCCTGGCCCGAAAGCAGGCCGGGCTGTCTCAGGAACAGTTGGGGGAAAAGCTGGGCGTCTCCCAACAGGCGGTAAGCAAGTGGGAAAGCGGCCAGAACAACCCCGACGTGGCCTATCTGGCAGAGATGTGCCGGCTGTTCGGCGTGTCCTCCGACTGGCTGCTGCTGGGCAAAGAGACGGAACAGGCCTCTGCTCCCGCCCGCTGCCCCGACTGTCAGGCCATTGTAACAGGATTGGACAATTTCTGCCCCAACTGCGGGTGCTCTCTCAGGTCGCCTCCAAAGGAGCAGTATGCTCTGGTCTTGAGGTCTATTATTGCTGATCCTGTGGACAGCAATGTTCTCTATCGTATCTGTAAAGAGGGAACCTACTGTCCCACGTTTCCTCTTCCAGAAGACTTTTCCTCAGATGATGCCCACCGCATCCTAGGCAATGCACCCAGGGTACTGTTTCGCGGTCTGACTCTGGATCAGGCCCGAGCGATCGAAGGCCGCTTTTTCCACCCCAACGACTTGCTGATTTGCTTTGACCCCACCGGCGATGCCCCTATCCCCCGCCTGATGGACCAACCTTACAAGCCAAGCAACAAGCAGGGCATGTCCTTCGGAGCTACCGTGGGCGCGGTAATTCTGGGGGTTATTTGTGCGTTGCTCCTTCTCTCCATTTTATGAGACGCATCAATCTGACCCTGCTCCTGCTGGCAGGCGGCTTCTATCTGCTGAATCGCCTGGTGCTCCAGACAATCACCGGAGGATGGCTCCATTGGTTTCTGGTGTGCTATGCCAACGATCTGTTTGCCGGGCTGGCCATAGTGGCCTGGACCGATCTTCTGCTGGATTGGGGCCACCTGCCCCCTATCCGCTCCTGGAAGCAGACAGTTCCTCTTCTGCTTGTCTGCGGTCTGGTGTGGGAAGTGCTGGCCGCCCTGTGGAAAGCAGGTGCGGTTTTTGACCCATGGGATTTTGTAGCCTATCAGGCTGGCGGTTTGTTGTGGTTGCTTCTGGTCCGCCGGATTTCCAACATAAAAGCATAATATATGCCCCTCGTTCCCTGTTTGGGAACGAGGGGCGCTATGTTTTTTCTGCAATCAATCAACCCGGAGGCCAGGTCATGTCGCGGCCAGCCAACACGTGGAAGTGCAGGTGGGGCACACTTTGACCAGCCTGCTCGCCGATGTTGGAGACCACCCGGTAGCTCTCCAGACCCAGCTCCTTAGTCACCTTGGAGATAACGGCAAAGATGTGGGCCACCACCGTAGCATTTTCGGGAGTAACCTCAGCCACGGAAGCGATGTGAGTCTTGGGAATCACCAGGAAATGGGTGGGCGCCTGGGGCTCGATGTCGTAAAAGGCATAGACCGTCTCGTCCTCATAGACCTTGTTGGACGGGATCTGGCCGTTTGCGATCTTACAAAACAGACAATCGGACATGGATAAACCTCCTTTGTTTGTCAAGTAAGACCATTGTACCCCAATTTGTCGGGATTGCAAGATTTTTTTACTCCGTCACAGGCTGGAGCCCATTCAGAGAGAAGGTCTGACCATAGAGCGTCACTGCGGTCACATTTTCAGGGTCTACCAGCTTCTCCGGCTGGAACTGGATACGGCAGTCATCCGTCTCCCCTGTCTGATCAGCGGACGCTGAATAGATCCCCTCCTCCATTTTAACGATACTTCCGTCCTCCAGGGTCAAAGACACGCTCCCCCGCTCCTCATGCAAGGTGTCCATGGTAGGGTCGCAGGCCTCCAGGGTGAATACAAACCGAATGGGAGAAATGTAGATACTCTTCAGTCCCAGCTCTTTTCCCTCCAGGGAGAAGGGCTCATCCATCTGGTACAGTAGCCCAGCGTCCTCTGTGGGCAGCGTTCCGGTACAGCTCCACCCATCGGAGAACTGCACAGGCCCTTCTTTTGTACTCCAGAAGAACTGGCGAGGGGTCAGAGTGAAGCTCCCGCCCCACATCTCCTCCACCCCCAGCAGAACATCATAGCTCCACAGGATGGTCGCCTGATTGTCCTCCGGGTCCGGGTCTTCCAGCGGAATTCCCCTGGGCATGCCGCCCAGCAGAAGCTCTTCTCCATGGGCACTGGTAATGGTGGGCTCCATATCGAATATACGGTACTCCAGCTCCGGAACGATTCCCTCCGGAGCGGTGAGTTCCACCAAGGTGGCAATGGAATTGCGGTCCATAAGTACCTGTTTGATTTTCACCGTCCAGCCGTTGTCGTAGGTGTGGCTTTGCTCTACCGGTACGATCCCCGCCGACATTAGGCTAGCGTCCTTTGGTTCTCCTTTAAAATACTCCACGATCCTCTGATCCAATCCCGTCGCCACGGTAAATGCACAGGCCATCAGCATCAGCGCCGCAGCCACCAGTACTGCCACCATCTTTTTCATCGGTTTCACGGTTTTTCCACTCCTTTCCCCGCTCAGGAGGCGCTCCAGCATGGCCTCCTGCCGCTCCGGGAACAGCTTCACCTGGTCAAACACCCGCTTTAATTCACGGTTTTCCATACTCGTTCACCTCTAAGATGTCTTTCAGCTTCCACCTGGCCTGTACCAGCCATGTGCGGACGGTAGATGGGTTCTTCTCCAAAATCTCCGCCATCTCCAGCGTGGAATATCCCTGATAATAGTAGAGATAGATAACCATCCGTTCCTTCTCAGGCAGGGATAGGATGTATTCCCACAGTTCCCCGTCCTCCGGCTGTTCCCAGGTCAGTGTTTGAAGTGCTTCCTCCCCCGCCCGCCGGGTACGCCACCAGTGCTTGAGCTGGTTTTTACAGTGATTGCGGGCGGTGACGATGAGCCACGCCTTCTCATGCTCCGGATCACGGAAAGGCTTGTCATACTCCATTGCCTTTTGAAAGACCGTCTGGGTGGCGTCCTCCGCGTCAGGCACATTTTTCAGCAGCATCAGGCAGATTTGATAGACCATGCCCACATGCCGCCGGTAGAGGGCGGCCACTTCCTCTCCGGTACGAATTGTTCCCATCCGCGACACCTCCTTTCCTGTCTCTCTGCTTATAACACAATGCAGCGGGGCAGAATGTTGAGACCCCAAAAAATATTTCAGGGACGGCCCGAAAGCCGTCCCTATTTCATTGTATCACAAAGGATACTGTTTCACTTGCAGATATATTTTCCCTTTCATTAGGTCTGAGTATCCAGATGGATGGTCTGCCCCAGAAGCGTAACCGAGATCACATTCTCCGGCTTCACGATCTCCTCCGTCTGGAAGACACAGTATGCCGCTCCGGTGTTCTGGTCGTAGGTCTGGGACACTACGCGCCCCACGGCCACCGTTTCACCATCTGCCATGTGCAGGACCGCCCCTTCTTCCATGTAGTTCATCTCTGTCGGTCCCCACATCCGGGAATCGCTCCCCTCACCTTGCAGGGAGAAGGCCACGCTGATGGGCGAGAGATAGAACTCACCCAGGGTCATCTCTTCCCCGCTCACCTGGATGGGGGCGTTGACCTCATAAGTCATGCCGCTGTCCTCCTCAGGCAGCTGTACGGTGCAGCTCTGCTTCTCTTCCGAGAAATCCACACTCAGTTTTCTCCCCCCGCTCTCCTGCAGCCACATGGGAGTCAGCGTCAAACTCTGCCCGTTCAGACTCTGGCCTTCGGCCTGCTGGGACCCTCTGGTACACAGGAAGGTGAGCCGATTGTTCTGTCCATCTTCCTGTTCCAGGATGACCGGGCCGTAGCCCCAGCTTGCCACTCCCTCCTGGCCCTGCGTCTGGGAGGCCACCTCCATGCCCAGCTCGAAGTAGTAGTTCTCCCCGTCCAGCACGGTTCCCTCCGGGGCAACGACCTCAGCCAAAACCGCCAGGGAGTACCGGTCCGCCAGCACCTGCCGGATGTGGATCGCCCATCCATTTTCATAGCGGAAGCTTTTCTCCACCTCTACAACGCCGCCGGACACCAACTGGGCCTGCTCCTCTCCGCCGCCAAAATACGACAAAATCCGCTGGTCCAGCCCGGTCACCACGGTAAATGCGCAGGCCATCAGCATCAGCGCCGCGGCCACCAAAACAACCGTCATCTTTTTGATCCGATTCACAGGTCTGACCTCCTTCTGCTCGGTGAGGAGGCGGTCCAGCATGGCCTGTTCCTGCTCTGCCGTAGGGGCAAACGCCTCAAACGCCCGATTCAAATCATGGGATGTCATATCCTTCCGCCTCCATTCTTAATTTCAGCTTTTTCCGTGCCCGAACCAGCCAGGTACGAACTGTGGATGGATTTTTACCCAACAGCTCTGCAATCTCCTGGGCGGTATAGCTCTGGTAGTAGTAGAGATACAGCACCAGACGGTCATGCTCCGGCAGACTCCAGATGAGCTCTTTCAGCCCAAGATCCTCCGGCTGCTCACAGGTCATGTTCTGCAGCGCGGCTTCACTCTCCCGGTTTCTGCGCCACCAGTGCTTCAGCTGGTCCCGGCACTCATTGCGGGCGGTGACGATAAACCACGCCTTTTCATGCTCCGGATCACGGAAAGGCTTGTCCTGCTCCATCACCTTGCGAAAGACGGTTTGGGTCGCATCCTCGGCGTCCGGCACGTTTTTCAGCAGCATCAAACAGATCTGATACACCATGGACCCATGGCGGCGATAGAGGTCGGCCACTTCCTCTTTGCTGCGTACATGGTTCATTCCGGACACCTCCTTTTGTCTTTCTATCTGATACACGATTGAGGGGAAAGAAATGTTGCAAACACGGAAAAGAAAAGGGACGGTCCGGGGACCGTCCCTTTTCTTGATCGCTCAGTAAGCTCAGTTCAGCTTTTCAGCCACAAAATCGTCGATAGAAGCCAGTGCATCATCCAGCTTCAGCACGTTCGTGCCGCCGCCCTCGTCGTCGCAAAGTCCGCTTGGCTCCGCTTCTGTCTGTCGGCAAAAGCTACACCCGCTCCCTTGCTCCTCCTCTCCCCACCGGACCCGCTTTGCTGGGCTCCGGCGGGGGCCCCAGAGATACAAGTTCTGTGCTTGCTCAAAATCCTTATTTGGCGGCGTCTGCGCCGGATCTGCGCATGGGCTCAGTTCAGCTTACCAGCTACAAAATCGTCGATAGAAGCCAGTGCATCATCCAGCTTCAGCACGTTCGTGCCGCCGCCCATGGCGCTGTCCGGCTTGCCGCCGCCCTTGCCGCCGCAGATGGCAGTGACATTCTTGATGATCTCGCCGGCCTTGATGCCCTTGGCTACAGCTTCCTTGCCGCACACGGCCAGGAAGGTGATCTTCTCGCCGTTGACGGTGGCCAGTACCGCCACCACGTTGGGAGCCTTGTCCCGGAGCATATCGCCCATCTGGCGCAGCTTGTTGGCGTCGGCATCGGCGATGGTGGCAGTCAGCACCTTCAGCTCGCCCACCTGACGGGCACCGAACAGGAAGCGGTCGGCCTCGCCGGCAGACTCCTTGGCCTTGAACTTCTCCACCATCTGGTGCAGAGTCTTGACCTCCAGCATGGTCTGCTCCGCCTTCTCACGCAGCTCGCCGGGCTTGGCCTTCAGGGCAGCAGCAGCCTGGAAGAGCATTTCCTGGTTGCGGTTCATCACGTCCAGAGAGGCCTGGCCGGTGGTAGCCTCGATACGGCGCACGCCGCTGGCCACGGAGAACTCGCTGGAGATGTGGAACACGCCCACCTTGGCGGTGTTGTCCAGGTGAGTGCCGCCGCAGAACTCCACGGAGTAGCCCTCTCCCATGTCCACCACGCGGACGGTATCGCCGTACTTCTCGCCGAACAGGGCGATGGCGCCCTTCTTCTTAGCCTCTTCGATGGGCAGCACGTCAGTGTGGATGTCGTAGCCCTCCAGCACTGCCTCGTTGACCATGGCAGACACCTTGGCCAGCTCCTCAGCGGTCAGAGCGGAGAAGTGGGTGAAGTCGAAACGCAGGCGGTCCTCCTCCACCAGAGAACCGGCCTGATGGACGTGGTCGCCCAGCACGGTGCGCAGAGCCTTGTCCAGCAGGTGGGTGGCAGAGTGGGCACGCATGACGGCCTTGCGGCGCTTGAC
>NZ_JBKVXZ010000081.1:0-10980 GCF_046973065.1 Flintibacter sp.
ACTTCATTTACAACAGAGGCTGCGAACTAAAGTGCG
The DNA here is from genome assembly GCF_046973065.1 of Flintibacter sp. Taxonomy (NCBI): domain Bacteria; kingdom Bacillati; phylum Bacillota; class Clostridia; order Eubacteriales; genus Flintibacter; species Flintibacter sp. Next base: position 37 of record NZ_JBKVXZ010000081.1, read on the forward strand.
AAAAATTCTTGACACGACCTGATGGCAAAGTTCTGCATATTATCTTTTACATTATTACGCATGATGTTTCATCCTTTCCATGCCCGATTCCGGCTGATTAAGGCACATTATAGGGAACAAGCGCGAAAAGTCACGGGACATCAGTTGGGATACGTCAAAAATTTGGACATCCTCCCTGCTCCGTTACCTTTTGGGACACAGAAGGTTCCCTGTCCATTGCCTGCATATGGACAGGGAACTAAGCTTTTCTGTGATATAACTGCAACAGTCCGGGAAGGAGATTCATTTTATGGAAAACAGTATGTCCCGTATCTTAATAGAGACCACTGTCCGGCAAACTTTGAAGGGGCTGAAAGAAAACCCCAAGCGGAGCATCCGGAATTTGGTGGACATGTCGCTGCATTTTTCCGAAGGCCGTTTTCAAAGCCACTTTTTCCAGACAGCCCGCACGATGCTGGAGCATGAGGACAGTGCGTACTATTCTCTGGTGGAGCATTCCACCAGCCACATCGAAACAGAGCACCTGGTGAAATTCGGTATGAATCTTGGGTATAACAGCTGTACCTGGGGCGCTCAGCGGATCCGGCGGAATGAACAGCGCCTTGGTTTCAACATTCCCTGGACGGTGCTTTTTCAAATGGATGATCTCCAGTGCCTGGACCATCTGTTTGAGTACGACAGTGCCATTACGGAGGGGGAACAGTTGGGTATCTATACCTGGGGACTTCTCTCCCGCACCGATCCGATGGCGCTGCTTCCGCTGATCGAGCACCATCCTGATAGCGCCTTTTTCTTGTTCTGCCGGCCGGAGGACGTGACCTCTGCCCTTCTGGATGAGATTATTCCCATCAAGCATCTGATGCTGGTGGTGCGCTGGGAGGATGGGACCGACGAGGTCTGCGCCATGCTGAGAGATGCCCAGCTGCCCTACTCGGTTTATGTACCCTATGATCAGAATGATCTGCAATCCATTACCAGCGGCGAACTTTTTGCGGACACACAGCAGCTGTATCCCCTGTTCACCATTCTGACAGCCAAGCCGGACTGCCCGACAAAGGTACAGGATCTGGTTTATCAGGCGGTAGTGAAAGCGCGCAATGGACAATCCTATCAGACAATACCTTGGGAACTGTATCACGATATCCGGAGTTTGGATGAAATCATCTCGGATGACGCCTGCTGCGTACTCTTTGACGGACATGGACAGCTGATAGCCCTGGATCATCCTGACTGTATGCCCTTCGGCAGCTTGTTTGAAGACGGGATAACCCCACTGATCCGGCAGGCCTATCCAAAGTCTGTGCCGATTGTATCCCGGTAACCAAAATATGAGGGCGTATCGCAGTTTTATGCGATACGCCCTCGGTTCTGTTTTATATCATCTGCGGCCTGATGCTGTCAGGAAGATGCCTGCTCTGTCTGAGCCATCTCCCGACAGATGGATTGAGCGCCGTCCTCCATAATCACTTTGATCTTTGCCAGAAATTGTTCCGGCGGCATGCACTCCTTGTTCAGCAGCCAGCGTTCCATGGCACAGAGCACCGCGTCAGTAAAAAACTCCATGATGAACTCATCCGGCTGCTCCTGCCCAAGCAGATGAGAAATGCGATCGGCCAAAAGCGGCCGGATATACTCACGGAAATGGTCACTGAAGGAGTTTTGCCCTTTGATTTGCAGCGCTTTGCGGTAAAATGCGTGGTTTTCATAAAAATACCCGCAAATTTTCTCGATAAACACCCAGCGTTCCTTATAGTTTGGATAATTGGCGTCCAGATTCTCATCCTTCATCAAGGCAATAAACTCCGTATCGAAGATCCAGTTCACAAGATCATATTTGTCCTTGAAGTGATAGTAAAAGCTCTTTCGATTCATATTGCAGCGCGCGCAGATTTGCGCCACATTGATCTTATCAAAGGGCTGTTCCAGCATCAGCTCCTTCAAAGAAGTCGCCAGAGCCCGTTTTGTGATATTGGAATCTGCCATACCCGATCCCCTCCCTTTGCGGCTGTAAAAAAAGAGGCTTACCTGCCCAAACAGATAAGTCTCGTCATTTAAGATAATACCAGGAAAGCTCCAGTATGTTGGTATCACCACACCAAAGTGCTGACTACTCCCTTATATAAAATCAGTATATCATATTGCCGGATCATTCTCAACACGATGGGACAGGTTATCTTTGGACAAATCGATTGGTGTGTCCAAATTTATAGCCTGTATCAGAACGAATGGTTCCTTCAAAGGCATAGGACAAAACGCATGTTTTGTCCCAAAATGTAACATTGATCCTGAAACTGAGAAAAAGTGTAACGTACACAGTGCTTTGCCCAATGAAATCAACGGGCTTCATGATTACAATATTCCTCACATACTGCACAATGGGCGCTGAATGCCAGTGCTGGCCTTTCGGGCTGTAAGTTTCGGTAAGAAGACCGTATCGATTTCAAACGAAGAGGTGTCACTGTATATGAAAAACGTAAGTCAAGCTCCAAGGGAGAGCATTTCTTTGCAGGCCCAGCCGGCTCACCTCATCCGCCACGTGGATGAGCGGCTGATGTCCTACAACATTGAAATGACAGAGGTGACCGGCGGTACGTTCTGGAAGTCGTATACCGCGGAGCAGATCGCCGGGACGCAGGAGTTTCCGACCGTTACAGCATTGACAGATGTGACCGCAATGCCGGAACTGATGCAGTGCTATCCCCCCATTGATCTGACCAATAAGCGTCTGCGGGAACTGGCCAGACAGCTGGGTCCTGCGTGGGTCCGGGTATCGGGCACCTGGGCGACGAAGACATATTACGACCTGGATGGGGTGACCGGAGGGAAACCCCCGGAAGGTTATGCCAATGTTTTGACTGGCGAGCAGTGGCTTGGTGTTTTGGACTTTGTGTCCTATGTGGGAGCAAAGCTCCTGATCTCGGTAAGTAACTGTGCCGGCGACCACCCAAACGGCGAAGCGCTGGATCTGACCCAGGCAAAAAAGATTTTTGACTTCAGCCACCACCACGGAGTGGATATCAGCGCCGTAGAGTTTATGAACGAACCCAATATGCTGGAACTGTCTGGTGCGCCAAAAGGCTATACCGCTGCTGACTACGCCCGTGACCAGGATATCCTGTATGCGTGGGTCCGGGCAAATTATCCCAAATGCCTTCTGGTTGGTCCATGCACTACCGGAGACCCCTCTGTAAAAAGTGTGGAAAGCAAGGACTTTGGAGCAGGAATTGCCGCTCTGACCAAGACCTGTACTACGCAGGAACTGTTGGAAGAAACACAAATCCCTCTGGATGTGTTCAGCTATCACTACTACAACGGGGTCTCAGAGCGGATCGCCGGAGTTATACCGTCTGCCCACTGGCCCGGACAGATGGCCCACACCGATGCATATTTGGCGGTCGCACCGGCCTGTGCCAAAGCCCATACGGCGCTGCGGGACAAATTTGTCCCCGGGGGACCAATGTGGGTTACGGAATCAGGGGACGCCGGCGGAGGCGGAAATACCTGGGCCTCCACCTATCTGGATGTTCTGCGCACCCTGAATGAATTAGGCAGCTACGGTACGATTACCGACGGTGTTATTTTCCACAATACTCTGGCCTCCTCCGACTACGGCTTTCTGGAACCCGGCAGTTTTTTGCCCCGGCCCAACTATTATGCCGTTTTGCTCTGGAACCGATTGATGGGAACAGCAATATATGATTGTGAGGCGATGAACAGAGACAGCGCCCATGTCTATTGCCGTTCTCGCAGGGATGGAAAGCCGGGAGCGGCATATTTGATCGTGAACAATTCGTTGACCGATGCACTTACCGTGACGCTTCCCAAAGAGGCCATGCGTTACACGCTGCATGCCCAGACGATGCGTTCTCCTACGGTTTTGCTCGACGGAAAAGAATTGACGATTTCAGGCGTTTGCAGGATTCCTGAGCTTGCTGCGCAGCGGCAGCCTCAGGGTAACGCTTTGCTTGCTCCGGGCAGCTGTACCTTCCTTATTTTATAACCGTATATTAGTTTAAAATAGCAACCAGGGCGCGGACTTGATCCCAAGTCCGCGCCCTGGTTTTACTCTGCTTTTAACCTTTTATGGTGCCACGAAATCCTTTACCGCCTGATAAATAGCGTCAGAACCGAATCCGTACCGCTTCATCAATTCATCGGGCGCGCCAGACTCACCAAAGCCGTCCTGCATGCCCAGGATACGCATGGGGACCGGATAGTGTTGGGCCAGGCATTCCGCCACCGCGCTGCCCATGCCGCCTGCCGCCTGATGTTCTTCCGCGGTGATGACCCGACCGGTTTTTCGGGCTGCGGCCAAAACAGCTTCCTGATCCAGTGGCTTGACGGTATGGAGATTGACCACCATCAGGTCGATCCCCTCCCCTGCCAACTGCTTGGCGGCCTCCAATCCCTCATAGACCATGGCCCCATTGGCAAAGAGCACTGCGTCTTTACCGTCCCGAAGTACGTTGGCCTTGCCAATTTCAAAAGGACTGTCCTCGTCGGTAATAACGGGCACCGCCTCCCGGCCGAAGCGGATGTAGCAGGGTCCCTCCCGCTCTGCCAAAGCCAGGGTGGCTTTCTCCGTCTCCACCGCGTCACAGGGAACTACCACCGTCATATTGGGCAGCACCCGCATGAGGGCAACATCCTCCAGGGCCTGGTGTGTGGCCCCGTCCGGTCCCACTGAGATACCCGCGTGGGCTCCGGCCAGCTTGACGTTGAGGTTATTATAGCACACCGTCGTGCGCATCTGATCCCAGGCCCGTCCGGCCAAAAACACGCCGTAGGTGGAGGCGAAGGGAATGATACCACCCAGAGCCAGACCGGAGGCGGTGCCTACCATGTCCTGCTCGGCAATGCCCATGTCCAAGAAGTGCTCCGGGTACTGATCCCGCACCCAGACCGTGCGGGTGGATTTGGCCACATCGGCATCCAGCGCCACCACCGGTTTTCCGTTTCCAATGAGCTTTAAGAGGGCCTTGCCGTATCCGTCACGCATGGGAATCTTGTTCATTGCTCTCCCTCCAATCCCAGTTCCGAAAGTGCTTGCCGGAGCTGCTCCGCGTTGGGGGCGTTTCCGTGCCAGTTGCAGTCGTTCTCCATAAAGGAGACGCCCTTGCCCTTGATGGTGTTGGCCATGAGCACCGTGGGTTTCCCTTTGCAGACCTTGGCCTGCCGGTAGGCCTCTACCACCGCTTGGATGTCGTGGCCGTCCAGCTCGATCACATTCCATCCAAAGTCCCGCCACTTGGCAGCCAAGTCGCCCAGATCCTTGATCTCGGCCAAAGTTCCGTCCAGCTGCACCCGGTTGTAGTCCACCATAGCGCACAGGTTGTCCAGCTTATGCTGGGCGGCCGTCATGACCGCCTCCCACACCTGGCCCTCCTGGAGTTCGCCGTCTCCCAGCAGACAGTACACTCGGTTGGACTTTTCCTGCATCCGGAAGGCCAGGGCCAGGCCGTTGGCAATGGACAGCCCCTGGCCCAGAGAGCCGCTGGAGCAGTCCAGCCCGGGGGTGTGGCCCATGTGGGGGTGGCCCTGGAGGATGCTGTCCAGCTTGCGCAGGGTCCACAGCTCCTCCACCGGGAAGAAGCCCTTGCGGGCCAGCACGCTGTACAGTACCGGCGCCACATGGCCCTTAGAGAGGATAAAGCGGTCCCGCTCCTCCCAATCGGGATGGCTGGCGTCCACCGCCATCTCACAGCTGAAGTAGAGCCCCACCAGCAGCTCCACGGCCGAGAGAGAGCCGCCGGGATGGCCGGAGCCGGCCTTGTGGGTCATGTTCAAAATGTCACCCCGCACCTGGGTGCAGAGGGATGATAAACTTTGATAATCCATGTCGACCTCCATTTCTGTTGTGTTTGAATTTGATTTGGCGCCTGGCCGTACTGTGACGGCCGGGCGCCAAAATGGGATTTATAGTAGGTTGTCAGGAAATCTTGGCGTAGCGCTCGTCGTAGTGCTCTCCGAACCAGACCTCAAACACACCGCGCTTAACCTTGGGGGTGAACTGGCTGACCACCAACATGCCAATGCCGGAAACCGCCAGTGCGCAAAGAATGGGATGAATGGGAGAGGACACCGAGCTGGCCACGATATAAACCAGGGTGCCGGAAATGGTGCCGAAGATACCAGCAGCGGGGGTAGCCTTCTTCCAGTACAGGCCGAAGAACAGGGGGAAGAAGAAACCAGAGGCCAAGCCACCGATAGCAAAGTTTACGATGGTCTGAAGGTACTCGCTGGGGAACATGGCAAACACAATAGCAACAACAGCAGCCAGAGTGGTGAAGATCATATTGCCCTTGTTCTCCTCTTCCATGGTCATATCAGGCTTCACCAGGGTCTTGTAGATGTCCTTGACAATGGTGGAGGCGATGATGATGAAGAAAGCGGCTACCGTAGACTGAATGGCAGCCACAGCGCCGGCAATAACGATGCCGGCCATGGCGGGGGGCAGCAGAGTGGACAGAAGCATGGGAATCACGTAGTCGCCGGTGGTTACGTTGGGGTTGACGGCATAGGCCAGAGGACCGATGCCGGACATGGTAAACTGGATGATGGTGTAGCCCAGGATACCCACGATGATGGCACGCTTCATAGTCTTGCTGCTGTTATAGGTGAAGGTCCCCATCAGGGCGTGGGGCAGCGGAATGAGTGCGAAGCTCTGCACACAGGCAGTGCCGATGAAGTACAGGGGTGCCCAGGTGGTGGCGTCCAGCAGAGAGGGCTTGGACTCCTGGACAAACTCCATGGCGGCCTGGAGAGAGCCATACTCCTCCAGAATGGCGCCGCCGGTCACAACATAGATGCTGATGACCGAGAAGATCATGATGGCACCCTGGAATACGGCGATCTTGGAGATGGACTTGATGCCGCCGGTTAGGGTATAGACTAGGGTGATCACAGCAAAGAGCAGCACGCCGATGCGATAGTTGCCGGTGCCGGTCACGACGGCAAACAGGCGGCCGCCGCCGGTAAACTGGCTGGCGGAGTAAGGAATGAGGAAGATGATGAAGCTCAGGCCCAGGAAGGTGGAGAACACCTTAGACTGGTAGCGGTGGCGGAACAGTCCCAGGACGGTCTGAGCGCCGGTACGGCGTCCCAGGATGGACATCTTTTTGCCCACACTGCCCAGAGACATAAAGATATTGATAAAGCTGCAAAATACGCACAGAGACCAGATGAATCCGGTTCCGTAGCTCATGCCCGGGCCGCCTACCATGCCGCCGCTGGACATAATATTGGTGACCATGATCAAGCCAACAGCCAGGGAGCCCAGGTTGCCGCCGCCGGTCAGAAAGCCGGCCAGCTTCTGGGAGCTGTTTTCATTCCGGGATGCGAATTTGACGTAGGCGCCCAGTCCAACAATGATTGCCGTATAGAGAATAAAGACAATCATGATGGCCTGCTGCGTGGAAGCGGAAATCGTAAATCCAAGATCCATCGTTATTTCTCCTCCTTGTCATCAGCTACGGCGTCCAGCTTGTGCGTGCGGATGACTTTGGTAGCCACCACCATGCAGATCAGGGACATACACAGATAGAACACGGTTGCCACGCCGTACCACATGGGCAGGCCCAAAAACCACTTTCCGTTGCCGTTGAGCGAGTAGATAATAGCGGCCGGGACCAGAATCTGGATCAAACCAATGACCACGATCATCCACATTTCCTTCTTGCAACGAATAAAACGCTTATCCTCTACGATGTCATTCACATCATAGTCTCTGCTCTCCAGGTCTTTTACGTCTGTCATCTGGAAATCCCTCCTTTTTGAATGGGAAAGTCTCGCATAAAGTCGAGCACGATCTGCTCAAAACGCTCGTGGTGGAAATAGAAGAAGAAATGCCCGCAGGGGCCGATCTTCACCAGGCGGTATTCCGTGCGGCTCTTGGTCACATAGTAGTCCATGGCCGCCTCCCCGTTTACCGCCGGGGACATGCTGCCCACAAAGAGAGTGGGTACTGTCACGGCCGGAATATATTCGGTAAAATCACGTCCCAGGAAATCGCTGTAAATGCTGAAAGCGATGTAGGGCGGTGTTTTCATGATCTCCTGCTGGATCCACTGGCGGTCCTCCTGGCTGATCTCGCCGGAAACCATGCCGTCGACCATGGCGTAGGCATCTGCCTCGTGATTTGCCATCATACCGATCAGGCGGGCGTTGGCCTTGTCCATGTTAAAACAGCGGTTTCCATGGAAGTTCCAATCTCCGTCAGAAAAGGGATAAAGGGTAGCATCCAAAATGCCCAGGCGGCGCACATAGCCATAGCCGCCAAAGAGACGCCAATACATTAAGGCAACCTGAGCCCCCATGGACCAACCTAACAAAGTGACATCTTCCAGATGCAGGTACTCAATCAGGTTCTTCACGTCCTGGGCCATGCGGGGCATAGTCACGCCGGACAGGGTTTTGGAGCTGGCACCATGCCCTCTCAGATCCATCAGAACGAGCCTGTGATTCTGACTGAGTCCTTTGATGTTTCGTTTGAATACCTGGCTGCTGCAGCAGAAACCGTGCAGCAGAACGATGGGTTCGCCCTGTCCATAATCCTCATAGTAGAGGATGGTTCCATCATCCGTCTCAAAAAAGTTTTGCTTGGTGTGAAGCATCCCGTTTCCTCCTTATTCCCTTATTTCACACTTAAAATCCCTTCTGTTCCACGTTGATGTGGATGTGGTGGCCGCTGTAATTGCCGGGAATCTTCTCCACCTCCAGCTTAGCGGCGGCCAGCAGCTTCTTCTGGTCGATGCCGGTCTCATAGCCCTCCCGGTCCAGCAGATAGACAAAGTCTTCCGTGGCGGTGTTGCCGGTGGCGCCGGGGGCAAAGGGGCAGCCGCCCAGGCCGCCCAGAGTGGTCTGCACCGTGTCTACCCCGCAGCGCACCGCCTCCAGGCTGTTGAGAATGCCCATATTGCGGGTGTCGTGGATATGTACCGAGAAGTGCACGTCGGGATAGGCGGCCATCAGAGCCTGGAAGGTCTCCCGAATCTGAGTGGGGTAGGCTACTCCAATGGTATCACAGATATTGAAGCTGCGGATACCCAAATCATACAATTTGCCTACAAAGTCCACCAGAGCGGGAACCGTCATCCGGCCCTCAAAGGGGCAGCCGAAGGCGGTGGCCACATCCAGGTCGATGTTCAGCTCAGGGAAGGTATCCATGATGCGCTTAAGTTCGTCAAAGGACTGTTCGTGGGTGCGGCGCACGTTGTTCTGGTTGTGGCTGACGCTCAGGGAGATAACCGGTGAGACTGTCTTCAGCCCCGCCTCCACGGCGGACTGGGCGCCCCGGAAGTTGGGGACCAGGGCGAACAGGTCCACCTCCGGGTGCTTCTCCAGCAGGGTCTGGGCGATCTGGGTGGCATCCTGCATCTGGGGGATAGCCTTGGGGCTGACAAAGCTGGTGCACTGGAGCTTCTTTACCCCGGAGGCCAGGATAGCCTCAATGATCTCCAGCTTAGTTTCGGTGGGGATCATCATGCAGCTGATGCTCTGAAATCCGTCCCGGGGACCGATCTCAGCTACGGTAATCTGCTTGTTCATACGCTTCTCCCCCTTTCTCAGAACACATTCTCTTCCTTGAGCTTGGCGATCTCTTCCTCGCTCATGCCCAGGCGTTCCTTCAGGATCTGCTCGTTGTGCTCACCCAGCAGCGGAGAGCGCATGCGGATAGAGGTCTTGTTGTTGGTAAACTTCAGGTGGCTGTTGGTGATCTTCACCTTGCCAGCCACAGGGTGGTCGCACTCCACAAACATCTCCCGGGCACCGGCAATGTGGGGATCTGCCACCACACGGTCAATGGTGTTGATAGGACCGGCAGGGATACCGGCGGCCAGGAGCAGCTCCACAATGTCGTCGATCTTCCGTTCCCGGGTCCAGTTTTCGATGATGGGCTTCAGGGCCGCGTGGTTCTCTACGCGCTTGATGTTCTTGTCAAACTTCTCATCCTCCAGCTCGGGGATCTGGAGCACGCCCTTGAGCAGGTTGTAGAGCTTGTCGTTGCCGCAGGCGATGATGACATAGCCGTCGGCGGCCTGGAAGGAGTCGTAGGGGTAGATGGCCTCGTAGCGGTTGCCGATAGGAGAGGGCACGCGGCCGGTGCACAGGTAGATCATGTTGATGATCTCCAGAGAGGAAACCATGCCGTCCACCAGAGAGATGTCTACCTTGTCGCCCACGCCGGTCTTCAGGCGGTTGCAGTAAGCAGCCAGTACGCCGATGCAGCAGCTCAGGCCGCCCACCACGTCGGAGATGGCGGTGCCGGTGCGGGTGGGCGGGGTATCGGGCCAGCCGGTGGTGCTCATCAGACCGCTCATGGCCTGGCCAATAATGTCGTAGCCCGCCCGCTTGGAGTAGGGGCCGTAGTGGCCGAAGCCGGACACGCAGCCGTAGACGATGGCGGGGTTCACCTTGCGCAGTTCTTCATAGCCCAGGCCCAGCTTGTCCATGACGCCGGGACGGTAATTCTCCAGCACGATGTCGCTCTGCTTCACCAGCTCCAGGAAGATCTTCTTGCCTTCCTCGCTCTTCAGGTTCAGGGTCATGCCGTACTTATTCCGGTTCAGGTTCATGAAGTAGGCGCTCTCGCCGTTGACGATGGGGGCGTTGCCACGGGAATCGTCTCCCCGTCCGGGCAGTTCGATCTTGATGACGTCGGCTCCCATGTCTGCCAGCATCATGCCGCAGTAGGGACCAGCCAGCACTCGGGTGAGGTCCAGTACTTTTACTCCACTTAAAATTCCAGCCATGTTAATTACCTCCGTTTTTTAAATTTTGTGAGTAAAAAGTACCATGTTACAAGAAGATTAACAATTTGTTGAACTTTTTCAATAAAATTTGGAGAGTGATGTTTCAAAAATCAAGAATAGAAGTAGCGTGAAACAAAATACAGTGGACAGGTCGTCATTTTTGGACGATAGCACGACGGATTCTGCTGTGTTT
>NZ_JBKVXZ010000082.1:0-10413 GCF_046973065.1 Flintibacter sp.
GAAGAAGCTGAGTTTTGAGGAGTCCACCGCCCGGCTGGAGGAGATCGTGAGCCTGCTGGAGCGGGGTGACGCCCCGCTGGAACAGGCCATGGCTCTTTTTGAAGAGGGAGCTGGGATTTTACGAACTTGTACCGCCATGCTGGACCAGGCGGAGCAGAAAGTGACGCTGCTCACTGCTGGACCCGACGGCCAGCCCCAGGAGCGGGAGTTTCAGGAGGAAGAGTAATGGAACAGGACGTATTTCGCCTGCACTATGAGGCCACCCAGGCTCGGGTGGAAGAGGCTCTGCGGGAGCGAGTAGGCCAAATGGGCCGCTACGCCGACCTGCGGGAGGCGATGGAGTACTCTTTGATGGCGGGAGGCAAACGCATCCGGCCGGTGCTGGTACTGGAGAGCTGCCGTATGTGCGGCGGTGATCCGGAGGCTGCCCTGCCCTTTGCCTGCGCGGTGGAGATGATCCACACCTATTCGCTCATTCACGACGATCTGCCCGCCATGGACGACGACGAGCTGCGCCGGGGCCGCCCCACAAACCACATGGTCTACGGGGAGGCCACCGCGATCCTGGCCGGTGACGGCCTGTTGACTGCCGCCTTCCAGACCCTGACCCAGGCCCAGCTCACCGCCCAGCAGGTGGTGGATGCGGTAGCCTGCCTGTCCCTGGCCGCCGGGCCGGATGGCATGGTGGGCGGACAGGCGCTGGACATGGCCGGGGAGGGGCGCAGCCTCACCCGGGCAGAGCTGGAACAGCTCCAGAGCCTGAAAACCGGTGCCCTCATTGCCGCGGCCGCGGAGCTTGGCTGTATCGCCGCCGGAGGCAGCCCCGAGCAGCGGGAGTCGGTGCGGCAGTATGCCCAGTGTCTTGGCCGGGCCTTCCAGGTCCAGGATGACATTCTGGATGTGACCAGCACCGACGAAGAGCTGGGCAAGCCCACAGGCTCTGACCGGGAGAAGGAGAAGAACACCTTTGTCTCCCTGCTGGGGCTGGACCGCAGCCGGGAGCTGGTGGCAGAGCTCACCGCTCAGGCCATCTCCGCTCTGGATGGGTTTGCCAGCCCGGACTTCCTGGTGTGGCTGGCCAACACCCTGGCTCAGCGTACGAAATAAGGCTTACCGTCTCCCAGCGGGAGAGAAAGGGGGCAGTATGGATCATACAGGCTTCTTGACGGGAAACCTGACCTTGGATCTGGCAATCTTCGCTTGGTTCATTGCGCAGGTGATCAAAACACTGATCCACTTCGTGGCAAACCGGAACCTGGATCTGAAACGTATGGTGGGCAGCGGCGATATGCCCAGCTCGCACTCTGCCTTTGTCTGTGCGGCGACTATGTCCATCGGACAGGTGTGCGGATGGCGGGATCCTCTGTTTTCTCTGTCTGCTGCCATTGCCTTGGTGGTCATGTATGACGCGTGCAACGTGCGCCGGGCGGCGGGCGAGCAGGCCAAAGTACTCAACTATGTCATTGAGCACTGGAGCGAGATGCCCGAAGAGATGAAGCAGAAAAAGCGTCTGAACGAAAACCTGGGCCATACGCTGCCGCAGGTGATCATGGGCGCGCTTTTGGGGACTGTTATTGGTCTGGCAGGGCCGATCCTCCTTTAATGGATCACGCCAGTGAACGCACTGGGGAGATGTGAGGGGTTACCTTGACAAAAAAAGATGAGACAACTGAAAACGGACCGATTCTGAAGGCCCTGACCGATCAGGAGGCCACGGCCCTTTGTGCCGAGCTTCGGGAAGAACTGGTGCGGGATGTCTCTCGAACCGGAGGACATCTGGCATCCAACCTGGGCGCGGTAGAGCTCACCGTGGCTATCCATCGGGTGTTTGATACCAGCCTGGATCGGTTGGTCTTTGACGTGGGACACCAGTGCTATCTGCACAAGATGCTCACCGGACGCCGGGAGCAGATGTCTACCCTGCGGCAGTACGGCGGCATTGCCGGGTTCCCAAAGCCCAATGAGAGCGTACACGACGCATTTATTGCCGGGCACGCCTCCAACTCGGTGGCGGTGGCGCTGGGCATGGCTCAGGCCCGTACTGCTCTGGGAGAGGACTACAAGGTGCTCGCCCTGATCGGAGACGGAGCTCTCACCGGCGGCCTGGCCTATGAGGGACTGTCCAACGCCGGGCAGTGCGGTCAGCAGCTGCTAGTCATCCTCAACGATAACGGGATGTCCATTACCCGCAATGTGGGTGGTGTGGCCCAGCTTCTGGCCCGGCAGCGACTGAAACCGAAATACCTGCGCTTTAAGCAGAACTACCGCCGGGTGATGCATGCTTTCTGGCTTGGACGTCAGATCTATAAAGTGACCCACGAACTCAAAAGGGCTCTAAAACAGAGCTTGCTGCCCTGCAGCATGTTTGAAGATATGGGCTTTACCTATCTGGGACCGGTAGACGGCCATGATGTGGCGCAGCTGACCAAGACGCTGCGCTATGCAAGCACGTTGAATGAGCCGGTCGTCCTGCACATAAGAACGGTAAAGGGAAAAGGCTTTGCACCTGCTGAGGCCAATCCCGACGCCTTCCATGGTGTTTCTCCCTTTGATCCGGAGACTGGAAAGGCGCTCAAGAGCGGGGGAGAGAATTTTTCCGCCGTTTTTGGACGCACCTTGGTGCGCCTGGCCCGGACAGATCGTCGGGTGTGTGCTATGACCGCGGCAATGGTCAGCGGAACGGGGCTGGTGCCCTTTTCCAAGGCGTTCCCCAAGCGGTTTTTCGATGTGGGTATCGCGGAAGGGTGTGCCGTCTCCATGGCGGCGGGCATGGCCAAGCAGGGGGCGGTACCCGTGTTTGCCGTCTATTCCACCTTCCTGCAGCGCAGCTATGATATGCTCCTTCATGATGTGGCCATTGACAGACTGCATGTGGTCTTTGCCGTGGACCGTGCCGGTCTGGTGGGCGACGATGGAGAGACCCACCACGGTGTTTTTGACGTGGCCTATCTGGATACCATCCCAGGCATGAAGGTCTATGCTCCGGCTAATTTCCCCGAACTGGACCGGATGCTGGAGCAGGCGGTCTGCCAAGACAGCGGCCCGGTGGCAGTGCGCTATCCCCGGGGAGGCCAAGGTGGTTATCAGGAAGACTCGGGCAAAGAAAATGCAGTCATATTAAGGACTGGCAAGGATATTACCTTGGCAGGGTACGGCATGGAGATAAATGAACTGCTCTCGGCGGCGGACCAGCTGGCCGGGCAGGGAATCCAGGCCGAGGTACTGAAATGGAATGTCATCACTCCTTTGGATTGCACTCTGGCAGTGGAGTCGGTCAAGAAGACCGGCGCGCTGCTGGTGGCAGAGGAGTGTGCAGAGCAGGGCGGCGTAGGCCAGCGGGCTCTGGCGGCGCTGGAGGAGGCGGGAGTACCCGCCCGGACTGCGCTGGTCAACTGCGGCGCAGGCTACGTGCCCCACGGGGCGGTTTCCCTGCTGAAACGAGATTTGGGCCTGGACGGGGCAGGTGTGTTCCGTCGGGCAATGGAGGTGCTGGGCCGTGACCAATAAAAAGCGGCTGGATGTAGCGATGGTAGAACGGGGGCTGGCTGAGAGCCGCCAGAAGGCCCAGGCCATCATTATGGCCGGACAAGTCTATGTGGACGACCAGAAAGTAGATAAGGCCGGAGCTCCTGTGAAAGAGGAGCAGGTGATCCAGGTGCGGGGCAAAACTCTGCGCTATGTCAGCCGGGGTGGACTGAAGCTGGAAAAGGCTATGGCCTGTTGGCCCATCTCGCTGGAGGGCACCATCTGTGCCGATATTGGAGCCTCCACCGGTGGCTTTACCGACTGTATGCTGCAAAATGGAGCCAGTAAAGTATATGCTGTGGATGTGGGTTACAACCAGCTGGACTACCGCCTGCGTACCCACCCCCAGGTGGTGTGTATGGAGCGTACCAACGCCCGCTACCTCACCAAGGAGCAGATCCCGGAGCCCTTGGATTTCTTTTCTGTGGATGTGTCCTTCATCTCTCTGAACCTGATTTTGCCTGCCCTGCGGCCCCTCATGAAGGAGGGAGGCCAGGCGGTGTGTCTGGTCAAACCCCAGTTTGAGGCGGGAAAGGACAAGGTTGGCAAGAAGGGCGTGATCCGGGACCCTGCGGTCCATCTGGAGGTGCTGGAGCACTTCCTGGAGCATGCCGCCAACGCCGGATTTACTGTAAAGGATATTACCTTTTCTCCTATTCGGGGACCAGAGGGAAACATTGAATACTTGGGTTATCTCTATGCCGGAGAAGGCCCGGACTGTGAGGTGGATCTGAAAGCCCTGGTGGATGCCTCACACCAGCAGCTGAAGGGGGGAGAGGAATGAGAGTTCTCCTCAGCTCCAACCCTTACCGGGACCGGGGGCTGCGGGCCGCCCTGGAGGCCCGGAAGATTCTGGAACGCGCCGGGGTCGAGACCGCCCTGTGCCTGCCTTTTGTACCCAAGAAAGGGGACCGGCTGGAGCTGCCCCGCCACGCACAGCTGAAAAATATGGAGGAAGAGCTGCCGAAGGCAGACCTTCTCATCTGCTTTGGCGGGGACGGGACCATTCTCCACGCTGCCCGGGATGCCACCCTGCATGAGTTGCCCATCCTGGGGGTCAACATGGGCAGTGTAGGCTTTATGGCCGAGCTGGAGCGCTCCGAACTGGGCCGCTTGACTCAGCTGGCCAAGGGAGACTACACCACCGAGGAGCGTATGATGCTGGATGTTCGGGTCTACCGGGGAGAGAAGCTTCTCAGCCAAGACCTGGCCCTTAACGATGCGGTGTTCTCCAAGGGATCTATTGCCCGGGTGGCGGAGATGGAAGTCTTTGCCGACCAGGTGGTGATACGCCAGCTTATGGGGGACGGTGTCATCGTGGCTACCCCCACCGGCTCTACCGCCTACTCCATGTCTGCCGGAGGCCCCATTGTGGAGCCCACGTCCCAATGTCTGATCGTCACGCCCGTGTGCGCCCACCAGCTGGCGGTGCGGGCCATGGTGCTGGGAGCGGAGCGCACCGTCACAGTGCAGCTGCCCAAGGGGAACCGGAAGAGCATCTATCTGTCGGTAGATGGTGGCAAGGCAATACGCCTTACAGGAAATGAACGCGTTGAGATCAGCCGCTCTGAGCATACCATCCGCCTGGTGCGGCTGGTAGGGCGGAGCTTTTATCAAGTGGTCAATCAGAAATTAGGAGGTTATGTGCCATGAAGCGAGCTCGACAGGCTGAGATTTTGAAGATCATCCAATCCGTGGACGTAGAGACCCAGGAGCAGCTGTTGGACGAGCTGAAGCGACGGGGCTTTGCCTCCACTCAGGCTACCATTTCCCGGGACATCAAGGAGCTGCGTCTGGTCAAGGAGATGGCTGGAGGCGGCTACCGGTATGTGGTCTCCGAGCGTAAGGGAATGGTGGATTCCGATGTTCGCCTGCGCAATATCTTCAAAGAGGGCGTGGTATCGGTAGATCTGGCCCAGAATATCGTGGTGGTGCGCACCATGCCCGGTCTGGCCTCGGCGGCTTGTTCGGCCCTGGACAGTATGGACATCCCGGGGATGGTGGGCAGCCTGGCAGGCGATGACACCGGAATTCTCATTATGCGGGACAACGCTTCCGCCGAGCAGTTTAACCGGGAGGTCCATAAGCTGCTGAAATAAGCGCGGAAGAGATGGGGGTGATTGTTTGCTTTCCCTGCTTCATATTGAAAATATCGCCCTGATCCAGTCAGCGGATATCCGCTTTGAACCGGGCTACAACGTGCTCACCGGTGAGACCGGTGCAGGTAAATCTATTGTCATTGACTCTATCGGCGCTGTGCTGGGGGAGCGTACCAGTCGGGAACTCATCCGCACCGGGGCCAAGTCGGCTCTGGTGACGGCAGTGTTTACCCAGGTGCCGCCCTTGCCCTGGCTGGAGGAGAACGGCATTGCCCTTCAGGATGGGGAAGTGCTGCTCCAGCGGGAGATCCAGGGGGATGGACGCAACGTGTGCCGGGTAGATGGGCGGCTGGTGACGGTAGCCCAGCTGCGGGAGCTGGGCCGACAGCTGCTGAATATCCACGGCCAGCACGACGGCCAGCAACTGTTGGACCCCGCCAGCCACCTGGGATATCTGGACCGCTGCGGCGGACACACCGAACTTTTAGAAAACTACCGTACTGCATACCAGACCTGGAATGGCCTGCGCAAGCAGATCGCCGCCCTGGAGATGGACGAGGCAGAGCGCAGCCGCCGGGTAGATACCCTGAACTTTCAGATCCGGGAGCTGGAGCGCGCCCAGCTGCGCGCCGGAGAGGACGAGGAGCTGGACCAGCGCCGGACGCTGCTGCGCAGCGCGGGCAAGCTGATGGACGCCCTCCAAAGTGCGGAGTACGCCCTGTGCGGAGATGACGAGGGCGGGGGAGTCTGTTCCCTGCTGGCTGACGCAGAGGGAGAGCTGGACAGTGTGTCTCAGTTCAGCGCAGCCCTAGAGGAACTGGCCCGGCAGGTAAGCGAACTGCGCAGCGCCGCCGACGATGCGGCAGATACCCTGCGGGATCTGACCCGTGAGATGGAGTTCTCTCCCGGCGAGCTGGATGAAGTGGAGAGCCGCCTGGATATTCTCTACCGCCTAAAAAAGAAGTATGGCGCCACCGTGGAGGAGATGCTCCAGTATCTGGACAAGTGCCGCAAGGAGTTGGACGAGATCCAATTTGCTGACGATACCATTGCCCGGCTCACGAAAGAACTGGACAAGGCTCGAAAGGAAGCGGATCGGACGGCACAGGCCCTGTCCCAGCAGCGCCGCAAGGCGGCAGAAAAGCTGGAAAAGCGGGTCCAGGAGGAACTGCGGCAGCTGGACATGCCGAAAGTGCGTTTCCAGGTGGAATTTTCCCCCATCGATAATCAGTGGGGGCTGGACGAGACAGGCATGGACCAGGTGCAGTTTTTGATGTCGGCCAATGTGGGCGAGGCCCTCAAGCCCATTCAAAAGGTGGCCTCGGGCGGCGAGTTGGCCCGCATCATGTTGGCACTAAAAAATGTACTGGCTCAGGACGACGAGATCGGCACCCTGGTCTTTGACGAGGTGGATACCGGCGTCTCCGGCCGGGCGGCCCAGAAGGTAGCCGAAAAGATGGCTCAGGTGGCCCGGCACAAGCAGGTGCTGTGTGTCACCCACTTGCCTCAGTTGGCTGCTATGGCGGACACTCACTTCTCGGTAAGTAAGGGAGAACGGGAGGGCCGCACCTACACCAATCTGGAGCGGCTGGACCGGAAACAGCGCCGGAAGGAGCTGGCGCGGCTTATTGGCGGCGCGGCGGTGACTCCAGCTCTGCTGGAGAGTGCGGAGGAGCTGCTGGCTCAGGCGGATGCTTGGCGGGAAAAACATAAGAAATGAGAACAGGCTCCCACGACGACATCGTGGGAGCCTGTTGTGCTTTACCAAGGAAGCCAGCCGTCCTCCTCGCGCTGGCTGAGCACGTCAAGTGCGCCATCCAGCAGCATAGCGGCCTGAGCCCGATCCAGACCGGTGGACAGGGCGGCAGAGTTGGTCTCCTCCACCCGGATGACGCCGGAGGCGGCCAGGTTGGCGGCGGCCTGTCCCGCCCAGTGGGTATCGGAACCTTGGGCGGAGAAAACTTCCAGAGGCACATCGCTGAGATTGAGCAGCTGATCCAGCATGACAGTGGCCTCGCCCTGGGTGATATTCTCAGAGGCATCAAATACCGGCGCGCCGGAGTCGTCCCGGGACCCCTGGATCACGCCCGCCATCACGGCAGCGGATACTGCACCCTTGGCCCAGGTGGGGATGGCCGCATCATCGGTGAAGCCGGTGGTGGTCACATCTTCCAGAGGAGCCATGCCGACGGTGGCCATGGCCATGGTGAGAAATTCTGCTCGGGTGACCGGGCGGTCGGGGTCAAAGAAGTACTCCCCGTTGAGATAGGAACCGACGAAGATGCCCTCCTCGGCCAGGCGGATGGAGGCCTTGTGGGCGGGATCGCCCTCCATATCGGCGTAGGTCACTTTGGTGTCCGGTTTGTTGATCTGAATGGTCACCTTAGCTTCGGAGGAGGTATTGCCCGCTGAGTCGATGGCCACATAGGTGAAGGAGTCTTTGCCGGTTTTGTTCTCGTAGGGAGTGTAGACAAACTTGGCCGAGCCATCCTCCGCCAAAGTCACAGCGCCCCGGGCAGGGGTGTCCATGAGCTGGAAGGTGAGGGTGTCGCCCTCGCTGTCCACTGCGTCAAAGTAGCCGGTGATGGCCACATTTTTATAGGTGCTCAGATCCATGTTCCGGGCAATAGGGGCCTCATTGGCGGCAGTGAGAAGATAGAGGGTGACAGTCGTGGGCTGCTGGGCCTGGGTGCCGTCGTCAAAGGTGGGCAGGAAGGAAAAGGTTGTGGTAGTGACGGAGGGCTGAGACAGCGACTGGAAACGCAGCCCGGCCAGAGCACTGGCTTCCACCACGGAGTCTGCTGCCAGAGGCTGGCCGCCCAGAGTCAGAGTGCCTGCTCCTGGATCAGGCAGGGCGGTGATGGTGATTGAGGTCAGCTTGATGCCATCCCCGTTCTGTACGGAGAAGTCCTGGTCAGAGAAGGCAACTGTGTCGCCCACCAGAGCATTTTTGGAGAAATCGGGGATGGTGGGGGAGGACGCCTTTTTGTTCCAGAAGAAGGCGGAGACGGGGAGAGAGAGGGTGCTGAGCAGTACAAGGGAGAGGAGCAGCGCGCCGCTTCGGCGCACAAGCCAGAGACGTTTCAACGGGAAAACCTCCTTTTTTGGTTCAGGTTATCCCTAGTCTCTGCGATAGAAAGGAAACTATGCGCAAAAAAGGGGCGTCTGCTCCAGGCAAAGACTGGAACAGACGCCGCAAGATAGAAAATTTAAAGTGCGCCGCGATCCCGCAGCCAGCTGGGCAAGGCTCTGGCCTTGGCGCTGGATACCAAACCCATGGCGGCATAGAGGGTGATGATGGAGGAGCCGCCATAGCTGATGAAGGGGAGGGTAAGGCCCATAACGGGGAAGACAAACAGGCACATACCCACATTGGCGGCGATCTGAACGATGAGCATACCAGCCATACCCATGGATACGTAGGCGTAGAAGGGAGAGCTGGCGTGGCGGGCTACCCAGATGCACCGTAGCACCACTGCGGACAGCAGAGCCAGCAGGGCCAGACAGCCCACCATGCCCAGCTCTTCGCCGCACACGGCAAAGATAAAGTCGGTATCACGGGCGGGAAGGGTGGATTCATAGGCAGACTGGGTCATAGAGCCCTGGAGATATCCCTTGCCAAAAATCTGACCGGAACCGATAGCCAAGACAGAGCGGGTCTGCTGGAAGCCAACACCCTGGGGATCGTAGCTGTGATCGAAGAGGACCCGGAATCGTTTGATCAGGTAGAGCTTATCCCAGGCCTCTGTTTTGGGTAAAACAAAGAACCACAATATCACAAAGGCAATGACAATGGCACTGCCAACCAAAACAAACCAGCGCAGTTTGACTCCGGCGCTCCAGGACATGATGGAAAAAATCATTGTGTAGACCACACACATACCCATGTCGCCGCAGATACCGGCAATAAGAGCCAGCATGAAGGCGGCGTGAGCTCCGATCTGTGCGACGGAAAAGACCGAGCCGATGTCGTGGCCTCGCTCCTGAAGCTTATGGATCTGCATGGCCAGAAGCAGAATATAAGGGATTTTTACAACTTCGTTGGGCTGGATCAGAATGGGGAAGCCGGGAAACTGCAGCCAGTTGCGGTTTCCGCCGCGGGTCACACCGAAGGGTGTGAGCAGCAGCAGCAGGAAAATGATGCTGAATCCCAGCAGCCACTTCCAGTTCTTCTCCACAAAAGACTCAAAGTCCACATAGGTACAAAGGATATAGACCAGGATACCCAGCAAGATGGCGACGATCTGGACGGCTACCTCTTTATTGTTGTCATTGTAGCGGGTAGCGGAAAAAATAAGGGCCACGCCAAAGCCGCTGGCCAGCAGACACAAAGACAGCAGCAGCATATCCCCTTTTTTTAGAAATTCTTGGAGGGGAGAAAATAGGGTCTTCACAGCATCTCCTCGCTTTCCTAGGATACGGCCTTATATTTTATCACTTTTTGGTGGAAAGGTAAACCATATCTGTGCTATAATCTTTCCAGATTTCGAAAACAATCTATGAACGCAGGGGAGGACCCAATGGAATATTGTTCAAACAGTGAGCGAGATACCGAGGAACTGGGACGCCGCCTGGGTGAGCGGGTGGTGCCGGGGACGGTGATTGCCTACACCGGCGACCTGGGAGCGGGAAAGACTGCCTTTACCCGGGGACTGGCCCAGGGACTGGGCGTGCCCGGTCAGGTGACCAGCCCCACCTTTACCATTGTCAACGAGTACGAGGGGGGACGGCTGCCCCTGTTCCACTTTGATATGTACCGCCTGGGCAGTGCAGATGAGCTCTTTGATAT
>NZ_JBKVXZ010000083.1:0-10410 GCF_046973065.1 Flintibacter sp.
ACATCGCCATCGGCACCAACAACGTGGACCGGGCCGTCTACCACCTGGGTCTGCGGGGCGTGACCTTCGATGAGTCCAGCCGCAAGACCGATGCCAAGGGCAACACCAAGGCCATCTACCTCAAGGATGAGCTGGCCGGCTTTGCCGTACACCTGGTGAAGAAATAATCGGGAAAAACCATTCTATTTGAGTTTGTGATAAGGAGTAGAGCACAATGAAAGTTGTTACCTTCGGCGAGCTGATGATCCGGCTCCAGCCCTATAACTACGAGCGCTTTGTCCAGGCTGATCACCTGGAGTTCACCTTCGGCGGCGGCGAGGCCAACGTGGCCGTCTCCCTGGCCAACTACGGTCTGGATGCCGCCTATGTCACCAAGCTGCCCGCCCACGCCATTGGCCAGGCGGCCGTCAACTCCCTGCGCCGCTACGGTGTAGACACCTCCATGATCGTCCGGGGCGGCGACCGTGTGGGCATCTACTTCAACGAGAAGGGCGCTTCTCAGCGGGGCAGCGTGTGTATCTACGACCGTGCCCACTCCGCCATCCAGGAGTCCCAGCCCAGCGACTTTGACTGGGACAAGATCTTCGAGGGCGTGGACTGGTTCCACTTCACCGGCATCACCCCCGCTCTGGGCCCCAACCTGGTGGAGACCTGCAAGCAGGCCTGCAAGGCCGCCAAGGCCCACGGCGTGAAGATCTCCTGTGACCTCAACTACCGGGGCAAGCTGTGGACCCGTCAGCAGGCCCGGGAGGCGATGACCGAGCTGTGCCAGTACGTGGACGTGTGCATCTCCAACGAGGAGGACGCCAAGGACGTGTTTGGCATCGAGGCCGAGTCCACCGACATCTACGCCGGTGAGATCAACCACGAGGGCTATAAGTCTGTGGCCAAGCAGCTGGCCGACAAGTTCGGCTTTGAAAAGGTGGCCATCACCCTGCGTGAGTCCCACTCCGCCTCCGACAATGGCTGGAGCGCCATGCTGTACGATGTGGCTTCCGACGAGTACTGCTTCTCCAAGAAGTACGAGCTGCGCATCATCGACCGCGTGGGCGGCGGCGACAGCTTCGGCGGCGGTCTGATCTACGCCCTGCTCAGCGGCAAGTCCAGCCAGGAGGCCGTGGAGTTTGCCGTGGCCGCTTCCGCTCTGAAGCACACCATCGAGGGCGACTACAACATGGTCACCGTCGCTGAGGTGGAGAAGCTGGCCAGCGGCGACGGTTCCGGCCGCATCCAGCGCTGAGTTGATTTTGGAATTTCTCCTTCATTCTTATAAGGTTGTATGGATCTCTTTCACTAAAAACTACAAACTACGCAATATGAAAGAATACGGCGAATGAACTCCAATACCAAGTAATATTGCCTAGGGCTCCTGCAGGTAGATTATAGGTGGCTTCAGAGTAAAGCAGTGTCGAGGAAAAGCATGAGCTATAAAATGGTGAGAAATTGTATGGTGGATCCACTGCATGTAATAAATATGTGCTGCCATGAAAAAACAAGCGAATGCTATATATCGCAATTCTTGATGAAGTTGAGATTGACTTGTTGGTAGTCGGATTGGCTTACGTAAAAAATGCGTTGGTTGATAAAGGAACCCTCGGTAGTTGGTAAGGATATGGAGAATTTTAAAAATATGACAATGGATACCGTGAGTGGGTATCAAGAAATGTAGCTCCAGCTACCTTACTCGTCTCCCATAGCGGTGAAAGAGAGAGCCAGTGGGAAACCATCCCTTTTGATTGTTCTCCGCCGCTTATGGGTGGAGAGATGCAAAACAGCATAAGCTGTCCAAAGAGGGCGCAAGTGATTATCCAATCACTTGCGCCCTCTTTTTCTTCGACTTTTTTTGCCAAGAAAGAACCAAAAACGCCAAAAAGGGAAAGAAGACAACGGGAGTTTTGCGAAAAATCTAATAAGCCTCCGCCTGCCGGGTCAAATTTCGTAATGGTTCGACATAAGCGGTATCGAGCTGTTGGTTGCCGCTCTCCACCCTCTAAAAGCTTGAAAATAGTTTATTTTCAAACTTTTTGGAGGTAAGAGCAATGAAAATTACATATCTGGCATACACAAAACAGCCTGATAAAAGCACAAGATTGTCTGTAGTTTCTTATGATGAATGGAAACAGGTACTGGCGATACCCACGGTAACTTTCAGCGGTTTACTCCAGAACACTTCCCAGAGCAGGCTCAAATGACCAGGGATGATTTTATGATCATCTGCGGCGACTTCGGCGGTGTATGGGAAGGCGGCAAAAAGGATGCCCGCAGCCTAGACCGGCTGGAAAACCTGCCGTTTACCACATTGTTTGTCAGCGGGAACCACGAAAACTTCGACCTGCTCAGGAAATACCCCATAGAGGAATGGAACGGCGGAAAAGTCCAGCGGATTCGGCCTCATGTAATCCATCTGATGCGAGGGCAGGTCTTTGATCTGCAGGGATATTCCTTCTTCACAATGGGCGGAGCCAGGAGCCACGATATTGACGATGGTATTCTGAATCCCAAAGCACTGGATTTTGAAGAACAGTATTGGGCCCTCCGAAGAATGGGTGCCCGCTTCCGGGTGAACCACCACTCCTGGTGGAAACAGGAGCTTCCCAGCAAGTCGGAGTATGAGGAGGCACGGCGCAATCTGGAACGCATTCATTATAAAGTAGACTATGTGGTCACTCACTGTGCCCCAAGCAGCATCGTAGACATACTAGGAGATGGTGGTTATGTTCACGACCACTTGACGGACTTTCTGGAGGAAGTCAAAGAAAAGGCCAAGTTCCACTACTGGCTGTTCGGACATTACCACGACAATAGAATGATCGACGACCGCTTCGTGCTGCTCTGGGAGCAGATGGTACAAGTGGTGTAACAGGCCAAAGAGAAGGGCAGGAGATACCCCTGCGTTTCTCTTTGGCCTGTTTTAGATAAGGTAGGTGTTGGAAAGGAGAGACCATGAACATCCGTAAGAACATCGATTACTCTGACATGTTTACCGCTATGGATGCGGCTGTTGACGTAGGACTGTCCCAGATGAAGCTGTACTGCGAACTTGGACGCCTGGTTTGTGAGCGTGCGGAAAAAGGTGCGGCAGTCGCTGCAGCTGAGTACCTACACAGCCGTTTTCCGGACGTTTCCGGCTTCTCCCCTCGTAACCTGCGCCGGATGCGGGAGTTTTATCGGATGTATGCAGGAAATGCCGAGCTGCTGGCGCTGGCCATGAAGATTGCCTGGACGCAGAATGTGGTTATTCTGGAAGCAAAGCTGGAAATAGAGGAACGGCGATGGTACTTGCGTGCTGTCGGCCAGTTTGGCTGGTCAAAGGCAGAACTTCAAAGGAAGATCAAGTCTAACGCCCATCTGGAAATGCAACTCGACGAGCTTGAGAATCAGTGCTATACTGAGTTCAATCGTAATGATTTGGAGCGTACAGAGTATGATCAAGATACTTTTCATCTGTCACGGCAATATTTGCAGAAGCCCAATGGCTCGCTTTATCATGGAAGATTTGGTGAAGAAAGCGGGATTGGAGGAGCGAATCAAGGTAGACTCTGCCGCCACCAGCACAGAGGAGATCGGAAACCCAGTTTATCCTCCGGCACGGCGAAAGCTGGCCGAGTATGGGATCGGATGCCAAGGGCATGCGGCCAAGCAGATGAAAAAGGCCGACTATTCCGACTATGATCTGCTGATTGGTATGGATCAGGCCAATCTGCGCAATATGACCCGAATCTGTGGGGGGGACCCGGAGGGAAAGATCCATCTGCTGATGGATTATACGGATCGTCCCGGCCAGGTGGCCGACCCTTGGTACACCGGAGATTTTGAGACTACGTACCAGGATGTGCTGGAGGGGTGTCAGGGCTTGCTGGAGGAATTAAAAAAAGGACGTTAAAAAACAGAGGACCGACCCTATGGGGTCGGTCCTCTGTTTTAAGAATCAAGAATCCAGCTGCTGAATCAAAAAGTTCCGTACCTCCAGCAAACTGGCGCAGCGGCGAAAGAGCAGTGCATCCAGTTCCGGAGTAGGGGGGATCATATCAGGAACCATAATAACCTTCATTCCTGCCTGAGAAGCGGAAAGAATTCCATTGCGGGAGTCCTCCACAGCAATTGTCTGGGCGGGATCCGTGCCCAGTGCCCGGCAGGCCAGCTGGTAGATCTCCGGGTCGGGCTTGCTGTGGACCACCTGATCGCCGGTAATGATGGCGGAGAAGTAGGAACCGAGGCCGGTTAGCTCCATGCGGCGCAAAGTACGTTCCCGACCGGTGGAGGTGGCCAAAGCGATGGGGATATTCCGGGCCTTCAGAAAGTCCAGAATTTCCCGTACTCCTGGCTTCATGGGAACGCCTTCCCGCTCCATTCTGGCCTGAGAATAGGCAGAGCAGGTCTTCATAAACTCCTCTTTTGGGAACTCTGGGCCAAAGAGGTCCAGCATTTTCTGATGAATATCCGTGCGGTTTTGTCCCACAAATTCCAGATAATACTCGCCGATCTGGGGCCAGCCAAGTTCCTTTCCTACGGCCAACCAGGTCTGGTTGGTCAGTCGTTCCGTATCAAAGAGAACGCCGTCCACATCGAAGACAACGCCCTGGAGAGCAAGCTGACTCATACCTTACCGATGTCCTTGCGCATGTGCATATCCTGGAAGGAGATGGGGGCACAGGCGGCATAGGCGTTGGAGATGGCCTCGTCCAGGTCAGCGCCCAGGGCAGTCACACCCAGCACACGGCCGCCAGCGGTGACGATGGTGCCGTCCTCCTGGCGCTTGGTACCGGCGTGGAACACGGTGGCGGACTTACCCGCCTCCTCCAGACCGGAGATGGGATAGCCGCTCTGGTACTTCACCGGATAGCCGCCGGAAGCCAGCACGATGCAGCAGGCAGCGCCGTCCTTCCACTTGACCTCCACCTGGTCCAGGGTGCCGTTCACGCAGGCCTCAAAGATGTCCATGAGGTCGCTGTCCAGCATGGACAGCAGGGGCTGGGTCTCAGGGTCGCCGAAGCGGGCGTTGTACTCTACCACCTTGGGACCGTCCTTGGTGAGCATCAGGCCGAAGTAGATGACACCCTTGAAGGGACGGCCTTCCGCCTTCAGAGCGGCCACGGTGGGCAGGAAAATCTTCTCCATGCACTCCTTGGCGATTTCGGGAGTGTATTTGGGGGAGGGGCAGAAGGCGCCCATGCCGCCGGTGTTGGGGCCAAGGTTGCCGTCATAGGCGCGCTTGTGATCCTGGGAGGACAGCATGGGGACCAGGTGCTCGCCGTCGCAGAAGGCCAGCACGGTGACCTCGGGGCCAACCATGCATTCCTCAATGACCACAGTGGAGCCGCTCTGGCCGAATTTATGGTCCTCCATCATCTCACGGACGGCGGTCTTGGCCTCGTCCACAGTGGAGGTCACCACCACGCCCTTGCCCAGAGCCAGACCGTCGGCCTTGACTACAATGGGGGCGCCCTGCTCGTCGATGTAGGCCAGAGCCTTGTCCATCTCAGTGAAGGTCTCATACTTGGCGGTGGGGATGTGGTACTTCTTCATCAGCTCTTTGGAGAACGCCTTGCTGGCCTCAATGATGGCAGCGTTGGCACGAGGGCCGAAGGCGGGAATGCCGGCGGCCTCCAGGGCGTCCACCATACCAAGAGCCAGAGGATCATCGGGAGCCACCATGACAAAGTCCATGGCATTTTCCTTGGCCCAGGATACCATGGCGTCTACATCGGTGGCTTTGATGGGAACACAGGTGGCTACCTGGGCGATGCCGCCGTTTCCGGGGGCGCAGTAGAGCTCGGTTACCTTGGGGCTCTGAGCCAGTTTCCAGCAGATGGCGTGCTCACGGCCGCCGCCGCCGACTACCAATACTTTCATATCAAACACCTCATTTAGTAAGAGAAAGGCCTAAAATTGTCGCCAATTCCCCTCGGAGAGCGGAGGGGGGCACGCGGGGGGAACTGGTTACCGCCCGCGAGGGCCGGAGCGCGTCAGCGCATCTGCATGTTCCGCAGAACATGCCCGGCCCTTGAGGGGGGGATCGAACTTGGTTTCCTTGGGAACCAAGTTCGTATCTAGGGGGGACAACGTCCCCCCTAGAGGTATTTTTAATGATGGAACAGCCGGATGCCGGTAAAGGCCATCACCATGCCGTACTTGTCGGCGGTGTCGATGACCTGCTGGTCACGGATGGAGCCGCCGGGCTGGGCAATGTACTGTACGCCGGACTTGCGGGCGCGCTCCACGTTGTCGCCGAAGGGGAAGAAGGCGTCAGAGCCCACGGTCACGCCGGACATCTGAGCGATCCAGGCCTGCTTCTCCTCGTCGGTGAGCACCTCAGGCTTCACCTTGAAGGTGTTCTGCCACACACCGTCGGCCAGAATGTCATCGTGCTCATCGGAAATGTAGATGTCAATGGCGTTATCCCGGTCGGGACGGCGGATGTTGTCCACAAACTGCAGGCCCAGGACCTTCGGATGCTGACGCAGCCACCAGATGTCGGCCTTGTTGCCGGCCAAACGGGTGCAGTGGATGCGGCTCTGCTGGCCGGCGCCCACGCCGATGGTCATGCCGTTTTTCACGTAGCACACGGAGTTGGACTGGGTGTACTTCAGGGTGATGAGGGAGAGGAGCATATCGTGCTTGGCCTGCTGGGGCAGGTCCTTGTTGGCGGTGACGATATTCTGAAGCATCTCCTCGTTGATGTCCAGGTCGTTGTAGCCTTGCTCAAAGGTGATGCCGAAGATGTTGCGGCGCTCCACAGGAGCGGGAGTGTAGTTGGGGTCGATCTCCACCACGTTGTAGCCGCCCTTACGCTTGGTCTTCAGGATCTCCAGAGCCTCCTGGGTGTAGCCGGGGGCGATGATGCCGTCGGATACCTCGGCGGCCAGGAAACGGGCGGTATCGGCGTCGCACACGTCGCTGAGAGCGGCCCAGTCGCCAAAGGAGCACAGACGGTCAGCACCGCGGGCGCGGATGTAGGCGCAGGCGATGGGGGAGAGCTCTCCCTCGGGGGCAAAGTAGATATGGCGCTCCACGTCGGTGAGGGGCAGACCCAGGGCGGCACCGGCGGGGGAGACGTGCTTGAAGGAGGCGGCGGCAGGCAGGCCGGTGGCCTGCTTCAGGGCCTTGACCAGCTGCCAGGAGTTGAGGGCATCCATGAAGTTGATGTAGCCGGGCTTGCCGTTGAGCACCTTCAGGGGCAGCTCGCCCTCCTCCATGAAGATGCGGGCGGGCTTCTGGTTGGGGTTACAGCCGTATTTCAGTTCCAGTTCGGTCATCGTATTTCATCCTTTCTGATCGGAATCTTGGGGATTGAGGGGTTCATAGTGGAAGGCTCCGTCCTCACCACGGGCAAAGGCACTGCCGTAGGGAGCGCTGAGCAGGGGGATCAGGTCGGGGTCATAATTGCAGATGGTGTTGAGGGAGTAGACTCCGATGTGGGAGGGGTCGCTGAGGTACTCTTCGCTCTCCACAGCGGCAAAGAAGCGCCAGCCGCTGTCCTGACCCTCCCGTTCCGGCTTTTCCCGGTAGCAGTAGCCTACCGGTTTGCCGGAGACAGTGATCTCGTCGGTAGCCAGACAGGCGGCGGGGCCGTCCCAATCCTTCAGGAGAGGCCGCATTTCCGGCTCGGAAAGTTTATAGCTCTTTCCCGCAGGACGGGGCCACATGCGGCCGCACCAAGCCTGCTTGCTGCCCAGCAGGTCCCGCACCAAGCGCAGGTTCAGATCCCGGTAGGAGACGGCGTCCTGCTCGCCTC
This sequence comes from Flintibacter sp., assembly GCF_046973065.1. NCBI lineage: Bacteria > Bacillati > Bacillota > Clostridia > Eubacteriales > Flintibacter > Flintibacter sp. Next base: position 7,736 of record NZ_JBKVXZ010000083.1, read on the forward strand.
CAATGCGGAAAGCCCAGTAGGCGGCGCCGCATACCAGGTCCACAGCGTACTCATCCCAGCTGTGGAAGGCGGCGGCCTGGTCTACCCAATACTGGGACAGCTCCTGGTACTCCTCCATGGAGATAAGCTCGCAGGCACAGGCGGAGCGGAGATAGCCCAGGGTCTCGCTGATGTCCCAGGCCAGAAAGCCTCGGCGGCCCACAATGGGCTGGAACTGCCGGGCAAAGTCGGACAGGCGCTGGAAGCCGGACAGGGCCTGAGGGGTCAGCTCATCCAGAGAGAAATTGGGGCGGTCCTCCCAGAAGGACTCAAAATCCAGATATTCCTGGTGGATGTGCACCGTGTTCTGGCAGAAAGCGATCAGGCTGTCCTTATCGGTGATGCCGAACACCTCAGACAGATGAGTGCGGGCGGCCTGCTGATCTTCCTTGCTCAGGCAGAAGGGGAAAGGCCTTGGAGGAGCAGAGCACCGGGGGTTGGAAGGCAGCGGCGGCTCGGGCACGCTGAAATTCCAGAATGGGGTCGGTCAAGAGCATGGGGGCCTCCTTCTTACTGGTGCTTGTTGATGATCACAGTGTCCGCCTGACCCGAAGAGAGGTCAATGTAGCTGACATACAGGGAGACCTTGTTGTCCTCGTTCAGGTTCTCCCAAACCTCCTTGGCCAGAGCCTGAGCGTCGGGAGCAGAGATGGCCACCCGGCGGGGCTCGCCCTCAAAGGAGGGCAGGGGGTCCAGGTTCTCCTGGTAGGTGTGGATGAAGCGGCCTTCACCGGACAGGGGGGCGTCGTACTCGTAGAAGTAGCGGTGGTTGCAGCTGGGGTCACCGTCGGCGCTCTTCAGGATGGACAGGCAGAAGGCGCCGTCCTTCTCCACCACGCCGGAGATGCGGGGGGTGTAGTTGGGGCCGTCGGGCTCGTAGCAGCGGGTGCGGAGAGCCTCGATGTAGCTCTTGCCCTCCAGCAGGCCGTCCCGGATGGTGTCGGTCTGGTCGCCGTTGGTGACCACCAGGGTGTCGCCCACCTTGCGCACGGGGTGGTAGATGATGAGGGAGGGGTCCACCATCTTGCTCTCGTCAAAGGCCCGGGTGCGGATGCCGTCCTCGGTGGCCTCAAAGATGCGGTTGCGGCTGTTCTCGCTGCGGCCCATGATGAAGTAGACTACCACGGCCTTGGCGCCGTCGGCGGACTTGCCCAGCATGATGCCACGGCCGGGGTAGGGGTGGCTGCGCAGCAGGTCGTTAAAATTCAGAAGTTCCATAACGTAAGCTCCTTTTCACAAAATAAGCAAATGGGCGCACCACGTTTGTGCAAACGGGTGCGCCCAGACGGTCGGCTCTCAGAGGCGGCACTCCCCGTGGTCACTCCACTTCCGTCAGTTATGCCGCTTGATTACATTGTAAAGGGGCGGGCGCACCGAAAAGGGGGATCAGTCCAGAATCCGGACAGTCCGGCCCTCTACCTTCAGCCGTCCCTGACAGAACAGAGACACGGCCTGGGGAAGCAGCTTCCACTCGCAGTTCTCCATGATCCGCCGCTGCAGCACCTCGGGTGTGTCGTCGGGCAGCACTTCAACCGCCTTTTGGGCAACGATGGGGCCGCCGTCGCACTCCTCGGAGACAAAATGCACGGTGGCGCCCGACAGTTTCACGCCGTACTCCAGGGCCTTCTCGTGGACATGAAGTCCGTAGCAGCCGGGACCAGCAAAGGAGGGGATCAGGGCAGGATGGACGTTCAAAATGGCATTGGGGAAGGCCTGTACCATCTCGCTGGTGAGGATGACCATGAAACCGGCCAGCACCACCAGGTCGATATGCAGCGCCTGGAGCTGCTCCACCAGAGCCACGGTCATGGCCTGGCTGGAGGGGTAGGACTTCCGGGCCACCACATAGGTGGGGATGCCCGCCTTCTTGGCACGCTCCAGGGCGTAGGCGTCGGGGTTGGAGGCGATGACAGCAGCAATCTCGCCGTTCACGATCTCACCCCGGGCCTGGGCGTCAATCAGAGACTGAAGGTTGGTGCCGCCGCCGGAGACCAGCACGGCAATGCGCTTTGCCATGGGAGCACCTCCTCAGACCAGCTCCACCCCAGCCTCGCCGGAGACCACCTGGCCGATCTGGTAGGCCTGCTCGCCGGCGGCCTTCAGGATCTCCAGGGCCTGGGCGGCCTGCTGGGCGGGAAGGGCCAGGATCATGCCGATGCCCATGTTGAAGGTGTTGTACATATCACGCTCGGGGATGCCGCCCTTCTTCTCAATGAGGTCGAAAATGGGCAGGCGGGGGAAGGAGTCCAGCTTGATCTGGGCGGTGAGGCCCTCGGTCATCATGCGGGGCACGTTCTCATAGAAACCGCCGCCGGTGATGTGGCTGATGGCGTGGATGTCCACACCCTCCTTCAGCAGGGCCTTAATGGCCTTGACATAGATGCGGGTGGGGGTGAGCAGGGTCTCGCCCAGGCTCTTGCCGCCCAGCTCGTCCATGGGGGAGGTGAGGTCGGCGTGCTCCACGTCAAAGACCTTGCGCACCAGGGAGAAGCCGTTGGAGTGGACACCGGTGGAAGCAAGACCGATGAGCACATCACCCTCAGCCAAGTGCTTGCCGTCGATGATCTTCTCCTCGTCTACGATACCCACGGAGAAGCCGGCCACATCGTAGTCCTCATCGGGCATGAGGCCGGGGT
>NZ_JBKVXZ010000084.1:0-10048 GCF_046973065.1 Flintibacter sp.
GGGGGGAGCGGCGGAAGCTGTTTGCGCAGTTGGCAGAGCAGGGGGAGGAGCGGCGGAAAAACGGCGGCTGTTTCCTGGATGCGGACTTTGCCAAAAAACTGCCCAAGGCGCTGTCCTGGCACCGATGTGCCCGCACCCAGGAGGGAATGGAGTATTACATCCCTCAGGGGGTGTTGGCGGTGCCTGTGGAAGGTGTGGTGACCTTCCAGGCCCCTGTGCCAAAGCCCAAAGTAAAAAGAAGAAGGAAAAAGACGCTCCCGCCAACGAAATGACGGGAGCGAAAAAAGTTTGTTATTCTGCTGTACGGGGACGCAGAGCAGAGAGAACCGCACCCAGAAGGATGCCCACCACGGCAGGTAGGACCCAGCCAAGCTTCACATCAGCCAGAGGGATGCTCTTTAAAAGGGCATCCAGGCCAAACAGAGGAATCTTCAGATCCTGTAAGGTATACAGGATACTAGCTACGGTGGTAAAGGCAATGCCCACAGGATAGATGGCCCACAGCTTCTGGACACGGCCGGGCAGGAAGGCCAAGAAGATCAGCACGATAGCCGGGGGATAGAGGATATTGAGAATGGGCACGGAGATGGCCAGAATCTGGTCCAGACCGGCGTTTGCGATGATCATGCTGACCACGGCGAAAAAGGCCGCCCAGGCGGGAATAGAGAGCTTGGGAACCAGGGTGTTGAAGTAGGAGGCGCAGGAGCTGATCAGCCCGACACAGGTGTTAAAGCAGGCGATGATGAACACAGCAGCCAGCAGTACCGAACCGACAGGACCAAAGATAGCTCCCACCACGTTAGTCAGGGTGACTGCACCGTTGGTGGTGCCGGGGAAAGCGGTACTGGACAGAGCGCCGATATGGGCCAGCATAGAGTAGACCACCGCGAAGAGAATCGCAGCGATCACGCCGGCGCGGATGGTGGTCCGCAGGATGGGACGTTCCTGAGTGACGCCCAGGGCCCTGATATTGAGGACGATGACAATGCCGAAATTCAGACCCGCAATAGCGTCCATGGTCTGATAGCCGGTCAGAAAGCCCTGGACGGGAGCCATGTGGTCATAGGGAGCTAAAGCAGGGCCGTATTCGCCCACAGGGTGAATGAGGCAGCCCACAAAGATCACCGTCACCAGCACCAGGAGCATGGGGCACAGGATCTTTCCCAAGCGGCTGGTGAGCCTCTCCGGATGAAGGGCAACGATAAAGGCGGCGGCAAAGAAGATCAGGGAGTATCCCAGCTGGAACCAGGTGGTGGAGGTGCCGGCAGGGAGGAAGGGAGGTACCGCCATCTCAAAAGAAGTGCTGGCGGTACGGGGGATGGCCAGACAGGGGCCAATGGACAGATAGATCAAGATCGTGAAGATAGAGGCAAACAAGGGATGGACCCGGCTGGCCAAGGCGTTCAAACTGCCCGCCCGGACAACGGCGATCACGCCCAGAATGGGCAGGCCGATGGCGCTGATGGCCAGACCGGCCATGGCGGGCCAAGTTTGTACTCCGGCTTGGGCGCCCAACTGGGGCGGGAAGATCAGATTGCCTGCTCCGAAGAACATGGAGAACAGGGTAAAGCCAACCAACAGTTGTTGTTTTCGGCTGAGCTGCTGCATAGAATAAGTTTCGCTCCTCTCAAATGATTGCAATGTGATGTTTGAAAGAAAAAAGAAGGCTGAGGAGTTCTTGCTAGAAATCCAGAGGCTGTTCTTATTATAGATGATATCCACAAAAAAGGGAAGCGATAAAATGGGGAAACAGGACAAAACAATGGAAAAAACTAGAAATTAGTCGAAGAGAAAAATATTTTAAAAAACCTATTGACAATCGTCGAAAGTTTGGTATAATAACACCTGTCCTTGTGACAGTGAAACAAACCGCAAGGCAAAACAAAGAAATAGCGGGATTGTGTAAGGGTAGCACGACAGACTCTGACTCTGTTTGTGAGGGTTCGAATCCTTCTCCCGCTGCCAAAAAAACGACTTGCAAAAGCAAGTCGTTTTTTTCTTTGTACAGACCACGAGAATACAGTCAATTGGGTAAGACTATGATGGATGCGGGCAGCCTCCATTCTCGATTTTAACACAGCAGCCGCCTGTTGGAAACCAATCCAACGGGCGGCTGCTTTTTTTACGCTGGAATTTGTGAATGTCAAACACTGTGTTTGCGAGTGGGACTGTTTAGAGAGAAGAAGTTTTGAATTTTTCTTCAATCTCCAGTTCTTTGTTGAGAGGTTCATAAATGAAAAACTGAGACAAAAAGGTAATGTACCAAAATCCTAAAACAGGAACCAGAAGTAAGGTCCAAGGAGCAAAAAGTACGTAGATCATAGCATAGATCAGCTGCAGTACAGCGATCCCTGCCATGCGCCAGGCATATTTTGCAGTGAACAGGATGATGTTTCTCATCCGGTTCAGCGCAGTCTGGCGAAACAGGACCAACTGCGGCCAATAAAGGGAATTGAGAAGAAGAAACAGGGCGGCAGAAAACAGATACAGGGCAATAGTACCCAGCGACTGAGGCGCCGCAGACCACCAAAAGAGGGCAGCCATAAAGGCATACATGCCGATCAGCAGACCAAGAACCGCCCCCGGAAGCAAACTCTCCCGGCCGTTTTGACGCAGGCTCTTCCGCCAGGCTGTCCACCAGGACTCCGGTGCATCCCGCAGTCCCCGGAGGATCCCGTCGTAAAGTCCTGCCAGAAAGGGTCCCCAAATCATTCCACCCACAATGGAAAGGGGGATGAGGACCAGAATGCTGCTGGACAGGATGGCATACCCGATGCCTGCTGCCAAAGGAAGTGCGCCTGCTACTGTGAGCAGATTGAGTTTGATCCAGGAGAAAGCATGACGGGAGAGGAGCTGTTTATAGCGGTTAAATCCCACCTGACGTACATCGGGATCGTAGTATGGATCCTCATGGACAAATAAACCCACAAAACTTCCACCTTTCGTTCAACTAGTTCAACGGGCTGTAATGGCAGCCGTCCAAAAACTGCAGCAGAATATCCCGTTCCTGTCCGGTAAAATCCTCCTGACAGGCCAGCTCGGCGCTGATTGCATATGTACCATAGACCGTGAACGCAGAGATCCCGCGGCCGTACGGATTGGTGTCTGAACCGCACTCATAGGTCAGCAAGGTGTACTCCTGGCCGTTGTGGGTCTCATTCCAGGTTTCTGTCACGGTATAGGTCTCCTGCTCTTTGGATATCCACTCATCCAGGTTTTGCTGGGCATATGAAGCGTCGGCGCAGCCAGCTGCAAGAAGATAGAGCTGGGCGTCATAGACCTCCACCTCCTCATTATCCTCATTGGTGTAAGCAGAGGAATCACCGGCCACCCAGGCGGCGTAGTAAATATCCTCTCCGGTCAGCACCGAGTAGTTGTCCAGCAGAGAAAATCCGTTTCCCGGTTCCTCGGCGCCCAGCACGGAACCCAGCATGGTCCAGCTGGAGTCCCAAGGTGTTCCATCGGCAGCTTGTTCAGGGTACTGGCTGCATCCGCTCAGACCAAGCAGGCCTGCCAGAAGCAGAGATATAACCCCGTATTTCCAGCGTTTCACTGGCTACTCCCCCTTGTGATAACATCCCAAAGTGCATCGCATTGTGTGGCATAAGAACAGGTGCGATCGGTCCAGAACCCGCGACGAGCCACAAAAAGCTGGTTCAAAAGTTCCTGACTGTCGCCCTGAATTTCCTGGTCCAGAACTTTTTCCGTGTACTCACCCAGAGAGAGCTGCTGGAGTGTCGGGCAGTCCGACCAGGACAGACAGCAGCTTTCGTAGTCGTGATCTATTTCCTCCGGCAGACTCCCGTCCAGGCGGCGCAGGACCTGGTAGTTCTCCTGAAAAGCTGCCGGATCCTCCAATAAGAAAAAGTAGCTGTCACAGGAGTCCAGGTCGGCCATCAGTCTGGTGCTGCTGGCGTAGGAGTAAACAGCACCTTCGCCTGAAGTATCGCCCATTACATATTGGTTTACCCGGACTACGACCTGACCATCGCCGTCACAGTCGCTTCCCAAATCTGCCAGAGCAGTTTCCAGTGCGGTGACAGTATCCTCCGGCAGAGCGGTGGAGCCTACATAGGCCACTTGATAATCGGGCGTTACTTGCCCAAAGCCCAGAGCTCTGGCTACCAGATAAATGGATGCAGCAAGCAGTCCTGCGCCCAGAAGTACATACCATTTATGGTAATACCACCAGTTTGCCCGTTTCTGCCGTGGAGTCAGCTCTACCGTCTGGTCGGGCTTCACGTCCCGGTATTTCCATTTCAGATATTCACTGGCCATATGTCCTTTTCCCTCCGCAGTGAGCTCATGCTCTGTCCCGGGTGGTGCCGCCGGGGGCGTAGCTCACCGGAAGGCAGATAAGGCTGGGCAGGTCGTTTTTGTCCTCAATACCGTCCTCATCAGCCTGTACAGCCTGCTGTGGACCTTCCCCATCCCCATTATCCTGTCCCTGATCATCAATCAGCTCCGCTTCCGGCGGTATAAGCGGCTGGTCCAGACGGTACTGTATGCCCCCCATTTTATCTCCATCATGGTGGTCTGCGGTATGCTGCGCATCTTCCTGAGCCCCTCGGGCGGCCTTATTAACCTGATCTTCGGCACCAGCATCGACTTTCTCACCGAGTCCTCCGCCTTCCGCACCATCTACATCGCTTCGGGCATTTGGCAGGACGCCGGCTGGGGCTGCATCATCTATTTGGCCACCCTGGCCAACGTGGATCCCGGCCTCTACGAGGCGGCTAAAATCGATGGCGCTTCCGTGTTCCAGCGCATTAAAAATATCGATCTGCCCGAGCTGCTGCCCATGGCTATTTTGAACCTCATCATGGCCGCCGGCGGATTGATGAACGTGGGCTTTGAAAAGGTATGGCTTCTCCAGACCGACCTCAACAAGGCCACCAGCGATGTCATTGCTGTATATGTCTATCAACAAGGCATTGAAAACGCCAAGTACAGCTACTCCACAGCTGTGGGCCTGTTTAACACGGCGGTCAACATCATTTTGCTGCTTATCGTCAATAAGATCGCGTCCAAGGCCTCGGACGTGGAATTTGTGTAAAGGAGGGGAAGAACATGAACAAATCGCGCGGACTGTCTGAGCGCACCAGCGATATCGTTCTGGTGGCTATCACCGCGGTAGTGCTCATCATCGTGGCCTATCCCCTCTACTATGTCCTCATTGCCTCGGTCTCCGATCCCTACGATGTGTACGCGGGCAAGACCTTCCTGCTCCCCAGCGGCTTCACCTTGGACGGATATGCGGCAGTCTTCCAGGATCCCAACATTGTCTCCGGCTTTTTGAACTCGGTGAAATACACCTTGATCGGTACCGTGTTCTCGGTGACCATGCTCTACATCACCGCCTATCCTATGGCCCAGCGTGACCTGCCCGGGCGGAAGTTTTTCAGCATCTTTTTCCTCATCACCATGTACTTTGGCGGCGGCCTGGTCCCCACCTACCTGGTGGTCAAGAGCACCGGCCTGGTGGGCAGCATGTGGTCCCTGTTCCTGCCGGGCGGCGTCGCCGTGGGCAATATGATCATCGTGCGCAACTACTTCCAGAACAGCGTCCCCAAGGACCTCATCGAGGCTGCCCAGATTGACGGCTGCTCCAAGATGGGCATTTTCCTGCGTATCGTCATTCCCCTCTCCAAGCCGATTCTGGCCGTTATGGCGGTTTTCTCCATGGTGGCCTATTGGAACGACTGGTTTACCGCACTGATCTATCTGGGCGGCAAAGGCTCTCCGCTGCCTCTGGTCATGCGGAACATCCTGATCAAAGTTCCGCCTCTGCCTCTCAGGCGGCTACCATTTCCGGCGGCTATGCGGAACTGAACAAGCTTACCGAGCTGCTGAAATTCTGTTCTATGATCGTGGCGGCAGTGCCCATGCTGGTCATTTATCCCTTTGTCCAGAAGTACTTTGAAAAGGGCTTTATGGCCGGCGCGGTGAAGGGCTGAGAAAGGAGAGAAAACCATGAAACAACCTTGGAAGCGGGGCCTTGCGGCCTCCCTTGCGGCCGTCGTATGTACAGCGGGCCTGTCTGGGTGCTCCAGCGGCCTGGTGAACAATGTGAACACCGGGGAGATCAACCCCAACACGGAGCAGACGGAGTTTAATATCATGGGCGGTATCTCCGCCCTGTCCAGCGGCTACGAAAATAATGAAGTGCTCAACCAGCTGCAAGAGAATGTGGGCATCAAAATCAATTGGGAGACCATGTCCGACTCCCTGGCCGAGCAGGTAAACATCCGCATCACCGGCGGCCAGTACCCCGATGCCTTTATGGGCGTGGGTTTCTCCAACTACGACCTAGCCCGGTATGGGGACGACGGCACCTTCCTGGACCTGACTCCCTACCTCACCGAGGACATCATGCCAAACCTGTGTGCCATCCTGGAGGAGCACCCGGAAATCCGGGCTGCCATCACCCAGGAGGACGGTAAGATCTACGGCCTGCCCTCCGGCGAGCAGATGACCACCGCCGGCATCGGCGCGGACATGGATGACGCCTGGTCCATCTATACTATTCCCCAGTTCAGCATGATCAATAAGGCGTGGCTGGATGAGCTGGGATTGCCCGTGCCCACCACCCTGGATGAGTTCCACGACGCCCTGAAGGCGTTTAAGGATAACGATATGTCCCACACCTACTATGGAAACGCAGCCGGTTCCACCATTCCCATGTCCACCGGCTTTGATGAGTGGTGCTGGGGCCAGAACATCTTTTATTCCGGCTTCGGTTTTACCAACTGGCCCAACGACGTGTGCAATGACCTGCACCTGAAAAGCGATGGTACGGTGGAGTTTGTCTGCGTCTCCGACGCTTACCGGGACTGTATGGACTATTTCCACAACTGGTACAGCGAGGGCCTAATGGATGTGGAGATGTTCAGCCAGAGCGACAGCCAGCTGATGGCCAAGTGCCAGCAGGGCTATGTAGGTGTATCTACCTGGTGGTACATTGACGAACTGATGGGGGACTACGCTGACGACTATGTGTTCCTGCCCCCTCTGTCCGGCCCGGAAGGAACCCAGTATGAGGATGTGTGCGAAATCACCATCCGCCCGGGTTCTCCCATTTCCTCCGGCCAGCTGTGTATTACCGGCAAGTGCCAGAGCCCTATCAATCTGCTGAAGTTCTTTGACCAGTGGTACGACGGCGAGACGGTGATGCAGCTGCATTACGGCCCCGTCGGTGTCTACTTCACCGGCCAGGATGAAAATGGTATGTGGATGTCCATTACAGATGACGAGGCCAAAGAGAAATACGGCAAGAGCGCCGGAGAACTGCGCAACCAGTATGAGACCTACGGTCCCAAGCTGATTTTGGCGGAGTACTATCGGGATGTCTTCTACATGGAACCCAACGCCATCAATCGCCTTACCTGGCTGCAGGAGGACTGGATGCCCTATGTGAAGGACACAAGCGTCTATCCGGTAGACTGCACCTTCACCAGCATGGAAATGGAGACTCTGGACTGGCATAAGCCGGACTTTGAGACGGCTGTGCGGGAACAGGAAGGCCTGTGGCTGAAAAACGGCGGTGAGGGCGGCGGCCCCATCACCGATCAGGAGTGGGAGGAGTACAAAGAATTCCTGATCAAGAAATGCGGGATGAACGACCTCCTTGAGGTCTATCAGGCCGCCTACGACCGCTATACCGGAGCGGAAAATTAAGTTTAGCACTCAAATCAGATCAAAGGATGAGGTTCTATGGTTAGCACACAACTGCAAAAGGCACGAGATTTTGAAGCCCAGTATGGGCCCCATATTCCCGCGGCGGAGCGTCCCGCGTTCCACGCTACCCCTACCATCGGCTGGATGAACGACCCCAACGGATTTTCCATCTATCAGGGGAAATGCCATCTGTTCTACCAGTATCACCCCTATTCCAACGAGTGGGGTCCCATGCACTGGGGACACCTGAACACAGAGGACTTCATCCACTGGGAGCGGCTGCCTGCCGCCCTGGCCCCCGACCAGCCCTGCGACGCCGCCGGATGCTTTTCTGGCGGCGCAGTAGAGCTGCCTGACGGGCGGCATCTTCTGATGTACACAGGAGTTCAGCGGGAGCGGGACGAAGATGGATTCCTTCGGGATGTCCAGACGCAGTGCGTGGCCATCGGTGATGGCCTCAACTATGAAAAATATCCCCTTAACCCGGTCTTGACCAAAAGCGATCTGCCTGAGGGTGGCAGCGCGGTGGACTTCCGGGACCCCAAGGTATGGCGAGAGCAAGACGGAACCTACTACGCCGTTATCGGAAACCGAACCCCTGACGACAGCGGTGCCATTCTTCTCTATAAAAGTATGGACGGCCTGAAGTGGGACTACGTCCGCACCCTGGACGCCTGCCACAATCAGTACGGGAAAATGTGGGAGTGCCCGGACTTCTTCCCCCTGGACGGTCGCCAGGTGCTGCTCACCAGTCCCCAGGACATGTACCCCATCGGACTGGAGTTCCACGCAGGAAACAACGCCCTGTGTCTGCTGGGGGATTACGATGGCGAGGAGTTTCACCGCCAGGCGGTCCAGGCGGTGGATTACGGCCTGGATTTCTATGCCCCCCAGACCCTTGTTGCTCCCGATGGAAGGCGGATCATGATTGCCTGGATGCAGAACTGGGCCACGGCAGGGGCAAAGCCCGCGCACTGCCGCTGGTTTGGCCAGATGACTCTCCCGCGGGAACTGTTTGTGCAGGACGGACGGTTGTGCCAGCGCCCTGTCCGGGAGCTGGATACCTGCCAGAGACAGCAGGTGCTCCATCGCAACATCCCGGTGAGCGGAGAAGTGAATCTGCCGGGAGTCCAGGGCCGGGTTGTCGATATGACGGTGACCATCCGGCCCACAGGAAGCGAGGTATACCGCTGGTTCCGCATCCATGTGGCCAAGGACGGTACCCACGACACCATTATCCGTTACCGGCCCAACGAGAGCACGCTGAAAATTGATCGTACCCGCAGCGGTTTGCCCCATGATATCGTGCATACTCGCAGCTTCCTGGTACGGCCCCAGGGAGGAGAACTGAAGCTGCGCATCATTCTGGACCGGTTTAGTATAGAGGTTTTTGTCAATGACGGCGAGCAGGCGGCCAGCTCCGTGATCTACACCCCGCAGCAGGCCGATGCCATTATCTTTGAGGCGGGTGGCCAGGCTCTGATCGACGTAGAAAAGTACGACCTGATTGTTTAAAAAGGCGGTAGGAAGTATGAAGAAAAGTATTGATGTGGCTGCCCTGGGCGAGTTTTTGGTGGACTTTACCTGCAACGGAGCCAGTACCCAAGGCAATCCCTTCTATGAGGCCAACCCCGGTGGCGCCCCCTGCAATGTGTTGGCCATGCTGGCCAAGTTGGGTAAGCGGACGGCCTTTATCGGCAAGGTGGGAGAGGACCAATTTGGTCATCTTCTGCGCCAGGTGGGCCTGGAAGCGGGCATCTCCATGGATAGCTTGGTGATGGATGCCCACAGCCACACCACCTTGGCCTTTGTCAAAACCGCGGAAAACGGAGACCGGGACTTTTCCTTTTACCGGGACTCTGGGGCGGACACGCTCCTTACTCCGGACGAAGTGCCGGAGAATGTGATTGCCCAGGCCAAAATTTTTCATTTTGGATCCTTGTCTCTCACCGGTGAGCCGGTACGCAGCGCGACCCAAAAAGCGGTAGCTCTGGCCCAGGCGGCAGATTGTATCATTTCTTTTGATCCAAACCTGCGCCCACCTCTGTGGGATAGTTTGGAGCAGGCAAGAGAACAGATCCATTGGGGCCTTGCACAGTGTGATGTGGCTAAAATCTCTGATGACGAGCTTCTGTTTCTCACTGGAGAGACCGATTTTGATGCCGGAGCAGCCAAACTGAGGGAGCAGTTTCCCAATCTGCGCCTGATCAATGTAACTGCGGGGGCTCAGGGAAGCATCGCCTACTACCAGGGACTGCGGGTATTTCAGCCTGGGGTGACGCTGGGCGGTGTGATCGAGACCACCGGTGCGGGGGATACCTTCTGCGCCTGTGTTCTGAACTTCCTGCTGGAGCATGGCCTGGAACAGCTC
>NZ_JBKVXZ010000085.1:0-9352 GCF_046973065.1 Flintibacter sp.
GGCCAAGGGTGCGGCCCGTGAAAAGCAGTGGAGCAACCGGACTGTTAAGGAGACCTACGAGCCCGGCTCTACCTTTAAGGCTCTGGTGCTGGCCGCCGCTCTGGAGGAGGGCGTGGTGTCTGAAAATGATACCTTTGACTGCCCCGGCTACTACAACATCGGCGGCTGGCGCATCAACTGTTCCAAGCGCACCGGCCACGGACACCAGACCCTGGCCGAGGCGGTGCAGAATTCCTGTAACCCCGCCTTCATTGAGATCGGTCAGCGGCTGGGAGCGGAGAAGTTCTATGAATACTTCCAGGCCTTTGGCATGACGGAGAAGACCGGCATCGATCTGCCCGGCGAGGAAAAGGGCGTCAACTGGGGCAGCAACATGGGCATCGTAGACCTGGCGGTGGCCTCCTTCGGTCAGCGCTTCAACGTCACCCCCTTGCAGATGGTCACCGGTTTCTCCGCCGTCATCAACGGCGGCAACCTGTACCAGCCCTATGTGGTGCAGAAGGTCACTGATTCGGAGGGAAATACCGTCAAAGAGAACAGCTCCACCCTGGTGCGCCAGGTGGTGAGCGAGCAGACCAGCCAGCGGGCACGGGCCATCCTGGAGACCGTCGTCTCCGAGGGCGGCGGCAGCAACGCCTATCAGGCGGGCTACCGCATCGGCGGTAAGACCGGTTCCGCTGAGACCCTGGAGGACGGACGTACCATCGTCTCCTTCATGGGCTTCGCTCCGGCGGACGATCCCCAGGTCATTGTCCTGATGGCCTACGACACCCCCAAGGAGGCATCTCCCGGCAGCTCCTACGGCACCTGCGGCGTGTACATCAGCGGCGGCGCCATGGCAGCTCCCCGGGCGGGCGAACTCATTGCCCAGATCCTGGACTACATGGGAGTGGAGAAACAGTACACCACCGAGGAGTCGGCGGCCACCACGGTCACCACGCCTCAGGTCACCGGATACACCGTGGCCGACGCGGCCGTCCGGTTGGAGAAGAAAAACCTGACCTACCGCACAGTAGGAACGGGCGATGTGGTCACCAGTCAGGTGCCTGCCGCCAACTCCGCCGTGCCCGGCGGCTCCACCGTGATCCTCTACCTGGGGGATGCGGCGCCGGAGGAGACGACCACCGTGCCCAACGTGGTGGGTATGAGCTATGAAGGGGCAAAGAAAGCCCTGGAGGCCCAGGGCCTGTTCATGCAGGCGGCGGGCAGCAGCACCTTCTACAGCGAGAGCTCCAAGGCCCAGAGCCAGAGCGTGGCTGCCGGAGAGAGCGTGGCCACCGGCACCATCGTGCAGGTCCAGTTCAGCACGTTGGTGGAGGACGGAGCCGCCGACTTCTATGAGATAACATAGTGCGCGTAACTTAGAGAGAATGAAACTGCACCCGTGAGGGGTGACGACTGTGAAGCTGTGGCAATTGTTAGCCGGCGTTCCCCTCACGGGGGAACCTTATTCTCAAGATATGGAAATTACTTCCATATCCTACGACACCCGAACCCTGCTTCCCGGCGCGCTGTTTGTGGCGCTGCCGGGGGCGAAGACAGACGGCAGTCTGTACATTGACGAGGCCCTGGCCAAAGGGGCTGCGGCGGTGGTGTGCCGCCGCCGTCCCCAGCGGGAGGGGGTATTCTTCACCACGCCTGACCCGCGGCGGGCTCTGGCCTTGCTGGCGGAAAACTGGTTTGGCCATCCCGGCCGGGAGATGACCCTCATCGGGGTCACCGGCACCAACGGAAAGACCACTACTACCTTTTTAATTAAGGAAATGCTGGAGGGGGCGTTAAAGACCCAGGTGGGTCTTATCGGTACCATCCAGAACATGGTGGGGGAGCGGGTGCTGCCCGCCCACCGCACCACGCCCGAGAGCTACGAGGTGCAGCAGCTTTTAAGGGAGATGGCCGACAGCGGCTGTACCCATGTGGTGATGGAGGTGTCCTCCCACGCACTGGTGCAGCACCGGGTGGAGGGGCTGGATTTTTCCGTGGCCGCCTTCACCAACCTGACGCAGGACCACCTGGACTACCACCATACCATGGAGGAGTACCGCTCCGCCAAGGAGCGCCTGTTCCATCAGTGCCGCCGTGCGGTGCTGAACCTGGACGACGAGGCGGGGCGGTGGTACCGGGAGCGGCTGGCCTGTCCGGTGTTCACCTACTCGGAGAACAAGGACCAGGCCGACCTCACCGCCAAGGGCATCCGCCTCTACCCCGGACAGGTGGAGTTTGAAGCGGTGGCCCGGGAGCAGATCCAGCGGGTGTTCCTGCCCATTCCCGGCGGCTTTACCATCTACAACGCCCTGTGCGCTCTGTCGGTGGGACTGTGCCTGGGACTGCGGCTGAGCGAGTGCGCCGCCGCCCTGCGCAGCGCCCGGGGCGTGAAAGGGAGAGTGGAGGTAGTTCCCGTACCCACCGCCTATACGGTGCTCATCGACTACGCCCACAGTCCCAACGCCCTGGAAAATATCCTGCTTACGGCCCGGGATTTTACCGCCGGAAGGCTCATCTGCCTGTTTGGCTGCGGCGGCGACCGGGACCGCACCAAGCGGCCTATTATGGGCGGCGTGGTGAAGGAACTGGCTGATCTGGCGGTGGTCACCTCGGATAATCCCCGCACCGAAGATCCCGAGGACATCATCCGGGATATCCTGGCGGGCATGGAGGGAGAGGGAGCTCAGATCCATGTGGAGCCAGACCGGCGGCAGGCCATTGCCTGGGCGCTGTCCCAGGGGCGGCCCGGGGATGTGATCGTGCTGGCAGGGAAGGGACATGAGACCTATCAGGAGATCCAGGGGGTGCAGTACCCCATGGACGAGCGGGAAATCGTGGCCCAATATTTTTCCAGCGCCCCTTCGTGGGAAAGGACTGGAAATCTTCCGGCGGGTGTAGTATAATACCTTGTTTCAATCCTTCGCAGTTCTGACCCTGGCACAAAAGAGAAAGAGGACCTGGAGGTTTCGACATGACATATATTCTCAGCTTCATTGTGGCCTTTGGCGTGACCGCCATTGCCGGACAGATTTTGATCCCGGTACTGCGCCGGCTCAAGGCCGGACAGTCCATCCGAGAGGACGGACCCACCTGGCATATGTCCAAACAGGGCACCCCCACCATGGGCGGCCTGATGTTTATTCTGGGTATCGCCGTGGCGGTGGTGGCCGCGGGCTGGCAGGATTTCCAGCACGGACTTCATAACCACATTGTGGTGTTCCTGTTTGCCCTTGTGTTTGGCGCCATCGGCTTCATCGATGATTTCCAGAAGCTGCGCCACCACGCCAACGAGGGTCTCACCGCCCCCCAGAAGTTCCTGCTTCAGCTGGCGGCGGCCATCGTGTTTACCCTGCTGCTGCGGAAGGACGGCTACCTCAGCCCTGACCTGTATATCCCCTTCTTCAACATTGAGATCGTGGGTATCCCCTGGGTGATTTACATGATCTTTGCCGCCTTTGTTATGGTGGGCACCGTCAACGCGGTGAATCTTACCGACGGCATTGACGGCCTGGCCACCGGCGTGACCATCCCGGTGATGATCTTCTACGTCGCCGTGTCCGCCTGGTATGGCAAGAGCGATCTGGTCACTGTCTCCGCCGCCATGGCGGGTGGCCTGTCTGCCTTCCTCATCTATAACTTCCATCCGGCAAAGGTGTTCATGGGCGATACCGGCTCCCTGTTTTTGGGCGGCGCGGTGTGCGGCATGGCCTTTGCCCTGGACCTGCCCCTGGTGATCCCCATTGTGGGCCTGGTGTATGTGCTGGAGGTGCTCTCCGATATTATTCAGGTGGTCTACTTCAAGAAGACCGGCGGCAAGCGCTTTTTCCGCATGGCGCCCCTGCACCACCACCTGGAGCTGGGCGGCTGGAGCGAGACGAAGTTGTTTTGTGTGTTCTCCGGCGCTACCCTGATCCTGTGCGTGCTGGCCTTCTGGGGAGTTATGTACAGATACCCTATGTGACCATAACTTTTTGTAATTTTACTTAGCATATTTTCTCTAAGTATATCAGTAATCCGCCTCAAAGGAGGAATTCCATGGCCCGAAAACCCAAACGTGACCTGACGGTAGAAGAGCAGCTGGCCCGTGGGCCCATGGATCTGCCCTTTTTGATGCTGGTGATGATCCTGCTGGGCATCGGCCTTATTATGATGTTCTCGGCCTCCTATGCCACAGCCTATTATGACAGCAAGGTGGCCGACCCCCTGTACTATATCAAGCGCCAGGCCATGTTTGCCGTGGTGGGCGTGGCGGTCATGTATGTGGTGTCCAAGATCAACTACCAGACCTTCCGGTGGATGTCGGTGCCCGCTCTGATTTTCAGCATCATTTTGCTGCTGCTGGTATTTACCCCGCTGGGCCGCAGCCACAACGGCGCCCGGCGGTGGCTGTATCTGGGTGTGGAGTTCCAGCCGTCCGAGATCGCCAAAATCGCGGTCATCCTGTTTTTTGCCGCCCGGCTTTGTAAGCGGGACAGCCGAAAACCTCTGCGGTACAAAAATCGCACCTTTACCGGGCGGATGCTCAACCGCCTGGAGCACATCGGCTTTCTGGAGCTGGTGCCCTACATCGCCGTGCTGGGCACGGTACTGCTGCTGGTGCTGCTGGAGCGGCACATGTCCGGCACCATCCTGGTCATGGTGGGTGCCGCAGCGGTGCTGTTTGCCGCGGGCATCAATATCTGGTGGTTTATCGGCGGCGGTGCTGCGGTAGGTTCCCTGCTGGCCTTTATCATGCTGGCCACGCCCTATATGAATGCCCGTATCGACCTGTGGCTGGACCCTTGGGGCCAACGCCAGGGGAATGGCTACCAGACGGTGCAGTCCCTGCTGGCCATGGGGTCGGGCGGTTTGCTGGGCCTGGGGCTGGGCAACAGCAAACAGAAGATGCTCTATCTCCCCGAACCGGAAAACGACTTCGTTTTCCCCATCGTGGTGGAGGAACTGGGCTATATCGGCGGGGCCGTGGTGATCATCCTGTTTGCCCTGCTCATTCTGCGGGGCTACTGGCTGGCTCTTCACGCCCGGGATAAGTTCGGAGCCCTGACCATCGTGGGCATCATCACCCTGTTTGCCACCCAGGTGTTTTTGAACATCGCCGTGGTTACCAACCTGATCCCCAATACCGGCATTTCTCTGCCCTTCTTCAGTTACGGCGGAACAGCCCTGCTGATACAGTTGGGGGAGATGGGTATGATATTAAGTATCTCCCGTCAGATCCCCGCGCCCAAGCACGATTAAGGCCCTTGGCCTGATATAGAACGAGGTGGTTTCATGAATATCCTCTTTACCTGCGGCGGTACCGCCGGACATGTAAACCCGGCGGTAGCCCTGGCACGCATTTTCCAGGAGCGCAATCCCGGCTGCCGGGTGCTGTTTGTGGGAGCGGACGGAGGGATGGAGACCCGGCTGGTGCCCAAGGAGGGCTACCCCATCCAGACGGTGACCATTACCAACTTCCACCGCTCTCTGGCTCCTGCCGACATCGCCCACAATCTGGGCACCCTGGTGAATATGCAGAAGTCCAAGAAGCAGGCCCAGCGCATTTTGGATGAGTTCCAGCCCGACCTGGTGGTGGGCACCGGCGGCTATGCCTCCTTCCCTGTGGTAAAGGAGGCCGCCCGGCGGCATATCCCCACCGCCGTCCACGAGTCCAACGCCGTCCCCGGACTGACCACCAAGGCCCTGTCCAAGGTGGTGGACTGCGTGATGGTGGGCTTTGAGGAGAGCCGGGCCCACTACGATAACCCCGATAAAGTGGTAGTCACCGGTACCCCCGTGCGGGGCGACTTCTTCCGCTACACCCGGGAGGAGGCCCGCAAGCAGCTGGGTATTGAGGACAACCGTCCCCTGCTGCTGTCCTCTGGGGATCCCTGGGCGCGGAGGTGATGAACCGCCAGATGGTGGACTTCATCGCCAAGGAGTGTTATGAGGGCACTGTTCCGCCATCCGCCGCGCGGGCCGGGACTTTCCTGGATGCAGGAGGAGTTGCCGCATGGGGGCTGAAGCTGGGGACAACGGGTGGAGGTCCGGGAGTATATCTACGATATGCCTCTGGTGATGGCCGCCGCCGACGTGGTTCTCTGCCGGGCGGGCGCATCCACCATCTCGGAGCTCACCGCCATTGCCAAGCCGGCCATTCTGGTGCCCTCCCCCAACGTCACAGCCAACCACCAGGAGAAGAACGCCCGGGTGCTGGCCGACCAGGGAGCGGCGGTGCTGCTGCTGGAGAAGGACTGCCAGAGGGACGAGCTCTACGAGCAGGCCGAAGCGCTGCTGCGGGACCGGCCTCGCCGGGACAGCATGATCCGGGCGCTGACCAGCATGGCGGTGCCCGATGCGGGGGAAAAGATCTATATTACCCTGCGCTCGCTGATGCGGGGCTGAAACCACTTTTTTGATGTTTGCATAGGATAGCCTGAACGAAATGAAGTTGGAGGCTATCCCATGAGCATGTATGAAATCCAAGGCGGCAGGCCGCTGGGCGGGCGGCTGAGGGTCCAGGGGGCCAAGAACAGTGTTCTTCCCCTGCTGGCCGCCGCGCTGCTGGCTCCGGGCCAGAGCGTGATCCATAACTGCCCCGATCTCTCGGATGTGTCCGCCACCCTGGATATTCTGGCCCTGCTGGGCTGCCGGGTGGCCCGGGAGGGGGAGACAGTGACGGTGGACGCCGCCGCCCTGAGCGGCAGCGCCATTCCCGAGCGGCTGATGCGGGAGATGCGCTCCTCGGTGATTTTTCTGGGGGCGCTGCTGGCCCGTACCGGGAGCGCCCGGCTGTGTTATCCCGGAGGCTGTGAGCTGGGTCCCCGGCCCATCGATCTGCACCTGGCCGCCCTGCGGGGGCTGGGAGCGGAGATTCGGGAGGATGGGGAGTGCCTCACCTGCACCGCGGGCCGCGGACTGCGGGGGGCGCGGATCCATCTGCCCTTTCCCAGTGTGGGAGCCACCGAGAACGCCATGCTGTGCGCCTGCGGAGCTCAGGGGGTGACCACCTTGGTGGGAGCCGCTCGGGAGCCGGAGATCGTGGATCTGGAGCGCTTTCTCAACAAATTGGGAGCCAGGGTGTCCGGCGCGGGCACGCCGGTGGTCACCATTGAAGGAGGCCATCCCCTTCACGGAGCGGAGCACACGGTGATGGGCGACCGCATCGTGGCTTCCACCTGGCTGTGCGCCTGCGGGGCGGCAGGAGGGGAGATTGCCCTGACCGGTGTGGAGCCGTCCTCCCTGGATACGGTACTTTCCTGCCTGGAACAGGCGGGGGGAGAACTGGGGTGCCGGGGAGAGGAGATCCACTTCCGGAGCACGAAACCCCTGCGGGGCATCCCACCGGTACATACCGCACCTTATCCCGGCTTTCCCACCGACGCCCAGGCCATTCTGATGGCCGCCCTGGCAGGTGGAAGAGGCCAGACTTTGTTTGTAGAAAATATGTTTGAGAGCCGCTACCGCCATGTGGCGCAGCTGCAGCGCATGGGGGCGGATATCCGGGTGTGGGGCCGCTCCGCCGTGGTGACGGGCCGCCCTCTGCACGGTCAGCGGGTGGAGAGCACCGACCTGCGGGGCGGAGCTGCTCTGGTGGTGGCCGCCCTGGGGGCGGAGGGAACGACCCAGGTGACCCAGCTGAGCCATATCCGCCGGGGCTATCAGGATATGGAAGGCACCCTTCGGCAGCTGGGAGCAGACATCCGCCTGCTCCCCACAAACAGAGATACAGGAGAAGACCATGGCATCTGTGAGACACAACCGAAAGCGAAAACGCCGCCGCAGCCGGCTTGGCGTGCTCTTTAAGCTGCTGTGCCTGGCGGCGCTGGTGGCGGCCCTTACCTTTGGCGCCACGGTATTCTTTCAGGTGGAGACCATTGCCGTGACGGGCAACAGCCGCTATACCCAGGATGAGATCATTGCCGCCTCCGGGGTACAGGTGGGGGATAACCTGTTTCGCATGAACAAGAAACAGATTTCTCAGGAGATCCTCCATCAGCTGCCCTATGTGGAGTCGGTATCTATTCTCCGCGGACTGCCCAGCACCATCACCTTCCAGGTGACCGAGTGGGATGCGGTGGCTCAGGTAGAGGTGTACGCCCAGGGGCAGACGGAGGAGAGCGGAGAGGAAGGAGAGTCCCAGCAGGCCGCGGCCAAGGAGACCTGGCTCATCAGTGTGGGCGGCAAGCTGCTGGAGCCGGTCTCGGCCTCGCACACCGCGCCCATCTCGGTGACCGGGCTTACGGCCCTGGCGCCTGAGGCGGGCTCGATGCTGGCGGTGCCCCAGGATCAGCAGAGCAAGCTTACCGCGCTGACCAACGTTTTGGAGAAGCTCCAGCAGCAGGGTATGATGAGCCGGGTCTCTTCCATTGATCTGACCCACGTCTCCTGTATGGTGCTGCGGCTGGACGGGAGCATCGACGCCAAACTGCCTCTCACGGGGGATACCGCGTATTATCTCCGGGCACTTAATGCTGCCGTGGAGGAGGAAAACCGCCGCCGCGGCGGTCAGGCGGTGGGTACCATGGATCTCACGCAAAAGGAGTATACCGCCATCTTTACTCCGGCTGAGAGTGGTGGATGATATTTTCCAACTTTTTCTCTTGACCTGCTGAAAAAAGAGCGATACAATGAATCAAGATATAGCCTTGATTCTGCATCCGCTCACAATTGCTTGTTTTTGGGCGTTTGTGGCGGAGTTTCATTTTATACTTAGGAGGAACGACAATGGCCTTCGGAATGGATATGGGTCCTGACAGCGTAGTCAATATTAAAGTAATTGGTGTAGGCGGCGGCGGCAACAACGTAGTCAACCGCATGGTGCGCACTGGAACCAAGGGTGTCGATTTTATTGCGGTGAATACCGATAAGCAGGCGCTGGCCGTCTCTGCCGCTACCTATAAAATTCAGATCGGTGAAAAGCTCACCAACGGCCAGGGCGCCGGCTCCAACCCTGAGGTGGGCCGCAAGAGCGCCGAGGAGAACCGCACCCAGATCTCCAAGGCCCTGGAGGACGCCGACATGGTGTTCATCACCGCCGGTATGGGCGGCGGCACCGGCACCGGCGCGGCTCCCATCGTGGCCGACATCGCCAAGGAGATGGGCATCCTCACCGTAGGCGTAGTTACCAAGCCGTTCCGTTTTGAGGGCATGCGCCGGATGAAGCAGGCCGAGGGCGGCATTGAGGAGCTGCGCTGCAAGGTGGACTCCCTGGTCATCATCCCCAACGAGCGTCTGAAGCTGGCTACCGATCAGAAGATCACCATGCTCAACGCCTTTGAGATCGCCGACGACGTGCTGCAGCAGGCCGTTCAGTCCATTTCCGACCTTATTAAAAACACCGGCTTCATCAACCTGGACTTTGCCGACGTATCCGCTGTTATGAAGG
>NZ_JBKVXZ010000086.1:0-9009 GCF_046973065.1 Flintibacter sp.
GTGATGTTCACGCCCAGTACTTCCTGGGACTTCTCTATCGGGACGGCGGCCTGCTGCTGCCGGACCCGGAGCAAGCCGTCCACTGGCTGGAACTGGCGGCAAAGCGAAATCTGCCAGCAGCCCAGTATGCCCTCGGCAAGCTATATCTCTCTGATGATTCGGAGGTGCATAACGTTGATGATGGCCTCCAATGGCTGGAGAGAGCAGCTCGAAACGGAAACACTGATGCTGCCTATCGCCTGGGAAAGGAATACCTGACAGGCAGGTCCGTGCCAAAGGACGCAGTCAAAGCGGCGGAGTATCTCCGCTATGCAGCTGACCAAAATCATCCCTGGGCGAACTATTTGTTGGGGAAGCTGTACCTCACAGGCAGCGGCGTTCCCAAAGACGACGAAGCAGCCTGGAACTGTTTCCGGAGGGCAGACGTGTATGGGCATCCCTACGCTCAGTATGTTCTGGAACGCCAAGATCAATGGCACCAGCCGCAGCTCCTGATTGCGGTGAGTCGTTTGCTCTACCACATGAGCAACATCTTCCGGGACAATGTGCCTGCTCCACCCGCACAGCCGAGGCTGCACATTGACCGCAAGCGAATGCGGGAGCTCCAGGAGCTGCGGATCGCCTTGGGCCACCAGCCCGACGACCATGAGGAGGAACAAACGCAAACCCAGACCTGGGGCGGTATGACCATGAAGGGGTGGTAAGACGCAAACACCTGTTGGCCACGCTGCAGCTCCTGCGGATGATTCCCTCCACCGGATGGTGAAGAAATAAATCAACAAGACGAAGAACAACAAATAAATGCCTCTCCCACGGCTGGAGAGGAGAAAGGATATCCAGTGAAAAAAGAAACATTCAAATCTTATGAAGATCTGCCGCTGATGCTCTCGGTTCCGGAGATGGCAGCGGCGCTGGGAATCTCCCGTGCCGGGGCTTATGAGTTGGCACGGTCCGAGGGTTTTCCTGCACTGAGGATCGGCACCCGCATTGTGATACCCAAGGACAAACTTCAGGAATGGGTAGACAAACAGACCGAAAAGATATGATATGAGGGCAATCGTTGATTTGCGGCGAGGCAATGTGGTAAAATACAACATACAAATCAAGGAAAGGGGTGTTCCTATGAAGGATATGTCGGCACAAAAGCAGGTCTGCTCAATAGGGACAGGCGGGGAGTCGGCGGAAGCCCTGCGGGAACGCTCATGGGAATATGGGCTCCCACCTTACCTCCAGCATGATCTGGACGCATACAAAGAAGGCCTTGCGGAGGGGTCCTCTCTGCTGGACTGTCTGTGGGGAGAGCTGTACGGAAGCATCAACATCGCGGAGATCAACGATGGCGCGATCACACATGAACATGCCAATTATCTGCGTCAGAAGTTTCTGTGGGGTGAATGAAGTGCCTGATTTTACAAACTGCAAGCGTGTGCCCGGACGTGCTTATAACGGTGCCAACGGAAAGAAGATCGCAATCGAATATCAGGGCGAGCAATATATGCTGAAATTTCCTCCTTCCGGTCAGGGAAAGAGAACGGAGCTGTCCTACACGAATAGCTGTATCAGCGAACACATCGCCAGCACCATCTTCAACATGGTTGGGATCCCCGCGCAGGAAACCATCCTGGGAACGTATGATGTAGGGGGAAAGACGAAGATCGTCTGCGCCTGCAAAGATTTTACTGCAGACGGAAGTAAGCTGTTTGACTTTTGCTCCATCAAGAATACCGTCATCGATTCTGAACATGGCGGCACCGGAACGGAGCTGGAGGACATTCTGGATACCATTGAAAAACAGCAGTACGTGAATCCTGTGGAAGTGCTGCAACACTTTTGGAATGTCTTTGTGGTGGACGCGCTTCTGGGGAATTTTGACCGGCACAACGGAAACTGGGGATTCCTGTATCACGATGACACCCAGACCGCAACGCTGGCCCCAATCTATGATTGCGGCAGCTGTCTGCTGCCTCAGGCAGATGCCCAGGTGATGCGGGCGGTCTTGTCAAATCAGGATGAGCTGAATGCCCGAATCTACCGCTTCCCGACTTCTGCCATCAAACAGAATGACCGGAAGATCAACTACTATGATTTCTTGATGGCAGCTGGAAACAAGGACTGCAATGCAGCGGTCATGCGCATGATGCCACGATTCCATCTGGATGAGATGCAAGCTTTCATCAGAGAAGTTCCTTTCCTGGATGAACTGCAGCGGCAGTTTTACCAGACTTATCTGTCTGCCCGAATGGAAAGAATCATGGTCCCTGTGCATCGGCGGATTATGGAGCAACAGCAGCATCTATCACCGAGACTTCATATGTGAGTGTAAAGTTCAGGACCGCTTCCGAATTTTCGGAAGCGGTCCTGAATTTGCTAACAAATTGATAACTCTGCCCGGTTGGGATGGCTATTGAGGTCAGGGCATGGTATTGTGTGTCGCTGATAGGAGGCGATTCACGATGCGTGATTATATGAAAGCCCTTTGCTACAGGTTCGAGACGATATCCCGGAGGGCGGAGTATCTGGACAGGAAAATCGAACGGACCTACAGGCAGCTCACCCGTCTGCTGGATGAGCCGGAGCGGAAGCTGCTCCTGAAGATGGCAGATCTGGAAGATGCTCTGCGGGAGGAAGCGTGTCTCAACAGCTTCATCTCCGGTTATCGTCTGGCCCAGGGTATCCAACAGGAGCTGCTGGCAGACCAGCCACCGTACAACTTTGAAAACGAGGACGAACAGCGGGCCTGTGAACTGGCGAGAAGGGAGAGATGACCAATGGGGAAGAAACGTGCTAACGGTGAAGGCAGCATCCGCAAACGGAAGGATGGTAGGTGGGAGGGGTTCTACACGGCCTCCTATGACCCGGCGACCGGGAAGCAGAAAATCAAGAATGTACTGGGGAAGACCCAGGCGGAGGTTAAGGAGAAGCTGAAAAAGGCCATCGCAGACAGCCAGAGGCTGGACATGAACCGCAGCGGCACCCACACGGTGAAAAGCTGGGTGAAGATGTGGTACGAGGTCTATGCCGAGCCCCGGCTTCGGGAGAACACCAAGGACTATTATCTGAACTACATCAATAACCACATCATCCCCCAACTGGGAGACATCAAGCTGGACAAGCTCACCACGATCCAGATCCAGAAGTTCTACAACGATCTCCAGAAGAACGGGCGGGTGCAGCGGTACCAGCACATCCAGTTGAAAAACAAGGGCCTGAGCGTCCGGGTGGTCCACGGCATCCATACCTTGCTGAACAACTGCCTGGAGCAGGCCGTGGCAGAACGGCTGATCCTGGTGAACCCCGCCAGGGGCTGCAAGCTGCCGAAGATGGAAAAGCGGGAGATGAAGGTCCTGCCGGAAGAGAAGATCCGCCCCTATCTGATGGAAGCGGACAAGCGGGGACTGCTGGCACCCTTCTACCTGGAACTGACCACGGGACTGAGACGGGGAGAGCTGCTGGCCCTCCTCTGGACGGATCTGGACGTGGAGAACCGAACCATCTCCATCACGAAGCAGGTGACCCGCACCAAGGGAGAACTGGTGGTGAGCCAGCCCAAGACCCACAATTCCATCCGCGTCCTGCCGGTCTCACAGCAGGCGGTGGATCTGCTGGTGGAGGAGCACAAGAAGCATCCGGGAAATCCCTACATGTTCCCGTCACCCAAGACGGGAGGAATGTTCGATCCGGACTCCTTCCGGCACACCCATGAGAAGATCCTGAAAGTCATCGGCGCGGAGCATATCCGGTTCCATGATCTCCGGCATACCTTCGCAACGCTGTCCCTGAAGAATGGGGTGGACGTGAAGACCCTGTCCAGCACCCTGGGACACTACTCGGCAGGGTTCACCCTCAGTACTTATACCCACGCCACGCCGGATATGATGCGGGAGGCAGCGGATACGATGGGCGATGTAATTGGAAAGGCGATGTAACCATCAAAATAAACATAAGGCAGCACTGGGCTGGGAAATTCCTGCCCGGTGCTGCCTTTCTGGTAAAAATTCTGTCAGTTTGTTGCACAGAAACATGCAATTTTCTTCATACGGAGGCCTGCATTTGAGAAAACTTTCAGGAGGGAAACCTATGAGCAAGGAAGCAACTGGTGAAAACGGTGCTGTTTTGGGGAGCGGTGACTATTGGAACCGCGTAAACCGCGCCACTTTTTTTGGCACGCTGATGCAAAGACCGTCAGAAACGAATTACCACGAAACATTACGGGAGGTGGGGAACCGTGCTGGCGCCGCAGTGGAAGAGATCTACGACGACTTGCAGGAACACATAAACGTCATTCGCAATATATCCTCTGATCGAAGGAGCACACTTGCCAAGCAGGTACAATCGCTATATGATGTATGCAGGATGTCCGGCAGTTTTTGCAGCCATAGCAGTGACTGCATAGGAATCCTAAATCTATCCTCTTTTTATCTCCCAGGCAGTTCTTTGCGTGACGATCGGGCTGTCCAAACCGCAATTCAAAAAATTAAGAACTGTTCAGACTTCTTTGCCAGTGAGTGCCTTGATTTGCTTCAAAAGGCTGTGGATTGGAGTATTTCCTTTGCGGCAGGGAGCGATGCAAGAAAGACTGCATTTCTCCAGGATATTTCACAGGGAAAGGATAAAGAATTCTTACGGGATGTACTGAACACATACCGTAGCAACAATGAATCGGCAGATCTGCGGGGGCGTTGTGGGTATTCCATTGGCAGCAGAGAATATCTGAACTATGTGGAACGGAAGGTCCTTTTGCAGGATCTTCCTGCTATATACAGCGATGACTACGATGGAGGCATAAAGGACTCCTTGGAAGATATCGCGCGCCAATTACAGCGGGATTTATCGCAAAACGAACGAGAGAACAACTATATCACAGACGACACAGCCCGTAACCTGCGTGCCGCTGTTAGCGAACTGGAACACTGCGGGATCAGCACAGGTATTTCCGACAGCATGATCGAGCGGCTGGCATGGTTTGTGGGTGGCGATGCAGCAAAAATCCGCCAGTTACAGCAAAGATTTAACGAATTGAATTTAGGCGGGCGGCTGCTGGAGGACGGAGTTTACGGAAAAAAGACTGACGGTGCTCGTGAGAGCTTTCTGGATGAATTAGCGCGAGGTACCTTTCCAACTCTGGCATGGCTTGACCCGCTCCAAAGCAGTTGGACGGGAATTCGGGCTGCAACCAAAATCACAAGAGATGGGCGGAATTTTTCACGCCTTGTATCCTCTGAAAGTAATATGCCACTTTTCAGGGCCGATTTACACCCCTACAAAGGGAATACAAGCTATTACCATATCAATGTGGATGCTCTCCCAGATGCTTCGGCGTGGCAGAAAAGGCTTGCATCCAAATTGGATCATACCGAGATTTCCAAAGAAGCCTATGATATCCTGAAAGATTTTCAGCACTCAGCCAAAGTAGTCAGGATCGCAGGGAGAGTGCTGTTGGTCGCGGGAGCAGCACTGGATGCTTTGGAACTATGTAATGTCATTGACGGGGATCTACATGACGCCGATCAGAAAATCGGGAAAAAGACTTATAGTACAGCTGCAAGTATTGGCGGCAGTTGGGCAGGAGGTGCACTCGGCGCCAAAGGCGGCGCTCTGGCAGGTGCTGCAATCGGTACGGCAATTTTGCCAGGACTTGGCACTGCTGTGGGCGGGATTGCCGGCGGATTGATCCTTGGTGTTGCAGGTTCCTATGCAGGTTCCTCTTTGGGAAAATGGGTAATTGATATCACAGATGTGGGAGAGTGACTATGGTTTTCCGGAAACGAAAAGAAAGAACCGACAGGTCGCTTAACGAACTGCGCTTAGGGGAGTTTTGGCTGATGCCCGGAGAGTTCCGGGCGGAGGAAGCAACTGCCGGTATGACGGGATCATACGGACTTCCCGGCGGATATGGGGCGCTGGCGGCCTCGGCCGAACAGGAGGAAGCGCTGCGCCCCTTCCATGCGATTGTACAGCGCACTGTGGAAGAGGTCAGTGCCGGGCTACCTGTGGTGCTGACCGTGTCGGACTATACCGGACATACCTGTGCCCTGTGGGAGGCGCGCTCTCCAGAACTGCGCCAAATGGCGTTGGAACAGTGCCGTTGGTTCAAAGAAGAGGAGGTGGGCAAAGGGGAACGGCATATATTTCTCTTTGACCGGCTGCCCAAAGGATTGTATACATCGCTCTATCAGTGTATCCATACGGAGATTCCCTGGGCGGACGTCTATCTGAATTGTTCTGTCCTGAAAAAAGAGGTTCCTCTTCATTTTGATGAAGGTTCGACACTGGAGAAGAGCGCTCTTCTAAACCTGCATGTGGATTGGGGACATTTGGTACTCATTATACAAACCGCACCAGACTTTCCAATCAAAAAGCTCACCAAAGCGCTTGCAGACGCGTGTGAGATGGAAGGCTGGATTTTTTCTGACCATACAAAAAGATCGTAACCATCACGGCAGCACCGGGCGAGGAATTCCTGTCCGGTGCTGCCTCATTCTATCGGATACTATTGCCGAATTGGTCAGTGTATTGGTCGGAGAAAAAGCAGAAAATTTAAGCAAACTTTTTCGCGGCGAATAAAAAGAAAAGTTCCTGATTTCTTGCGAAATCAGGAACTTTTTGGTGGAGACTACTGGACTCGAACCAGTGACCTCCTGCGTGTGAAGCAGGCGCTCTAACCAGCTGAGCTAAGCCTCCATACGGATATATGATTTTTTCTGCCCATAAGACGCCGTGCACAACGGCGTCCTATGGGATGGTGACCCGTACGGGATTCGAACCCATGTTACAGCCGTGAAAGGGCCGTGTCTTAACCACTTGACCAACGGGCCATTTAGAAGTCCATGAAGCGCCAAGGCGCTTCATGGATCTGGTAGCGGCACCTGGATTTGAACCGGGGACACTGCGGGTATGAACCGCATGCTCTAGCCAACTGAGCTATGCCGCCAAATGTCTAACCCGAACGGGCATCAATTACTATACCAGAAGGCGGCGGCGTTTGTCAAGCGTTTCTTCGAAAAAAATGAAAAATTTCAAAAAACCGGAAGCAGAGGAGAGACTCGCTGCCGCTGGCAGGGTGCCCCGAGGCCGGCAGCCCGGATACGGTGGGAATGAGGCCGGGCGGCTCCTGCCGCCCGGCACTGTTTTGGTGGTACGAAAGACACCCCCCAGCTATGCCGGGGGTAAAAATAGCTTATAGCGAGAGAAAAAACTCCCTGATAAGGTAGAAGTGGTTTTCCGACCACACAACTACAATAACAGGGAGGTCTTCATCGTGAAAGGCAAAGACATAAGTGGTTTAGAACATACAAGTTGGAGATGTCAATATCACATCGTATTCGCGTCGAAATATCGGAGAATCGAGATGTATGGGCAGATAAAACCGGATATAGGAGTGATATTAAGAAAACTGTGCCAGTAAAAGGGGGGAGAAATTACAGAAGCTAGAGTATGCCAAGACCATATACACATACTGATCAGCATCCTGCCCAAGTACAGCGTGTCACAGATTATAGGGTATCTGAAAGGAAAAAGTAGTCTGATGATATTTGATCGGCATGCAAATCTGAAATATAAGTATGGAAATTGACACTTTTGGGCCAGAGGATATTATGTGGATACAGTGGGACGAAATAAGAAGCAAATAGCAGAGTATATCCGAAACCAACTGGCATCGGATCAAATCGCAGACCAGATAGGACTGAAAGAGTTTGTTGACCTGTTTACGGGTCGCGAGAACAAGAACGCATAAAAGGAACCCCTTAAGGGATAGCACGAGAAAGAAATGCAGACGGCAAACCTTTCGGGGCCCCTTAAGGGGTATTGTCTGTATAAAGCCCTTATAGGGCTTACTCAAGCCTCCGGCTTAGCCGGAGGTTTTGACTAGGCTGGGGTCAGGCCCGGGGCCTGCGGGCAGCCCGTCGGGCCTCCGCTTTTTTCTCCAGGTTGGAGACCACCAGGGCGCAGGCAGCGTCGCCCGTGATGTTCACCGTGGTGCGGCCCATGTCGAAGATGCGGTCCACGCCGATGACCAGGCCAATGCCTGCCACCGGCAGGTTCACGCTCTCCAGCACCATGGTCAGCATCACCACGCCGGAGCCGGGGACACCCGCGGTTCCGATGGAGGCCAGGGTGGCGGTGAGCACAATGGTGATCATTTGGCCCAGGGTCAGGTCCACTCCGTAGCAGGTGGCGATGAACACGGCGCACACGCCCTGGTAGATGGCGGTGCCGTCCATGTTGATGGTGGCGCCCAGGGGCAGGACGAAGCTGGCGATGTCCCGCCGGGCGCCCAGCCGCTCCGTGCACTCCAGGTTCAAAGGCAGGGTGCCCACGGAGGAGGCAGAGGAGAACGCCATGGCCATGGCCGGGAACATCCCCTTGAAGAAGGCCAGCGGACTCACGCCGCCCAGGGCCTTTACCGTGGCAGAGTAGACGATGACGGCGTGGAGGAAGTACCCGATATAGGCGCACAGCAGCACCAGGCCCAGATTGCCCAGGATCTGGGGACCGTTTTCCGCCACCACCGGCAGGATCAGGCAGAACACGCCGATGGGGGAGAGGCGCAGGATGATGTCCATGACCTTCATGCAGACCTCTGTGAGGCTGTCCACCAGCGCCGCTGCGGGCCGTCCCTTCTCTCCGGCGGCCAGGATGCCGAAGCCGAACAGCAGCGCCGCCACGATCACCTGCAGCATGGAGGCGTTGGCAAAGGGGGCGATGATGTTGGAGGGGAAGATGTCCACCAGCGTGTCCATGAAGCCGGCGGTCTCCCCGGGCTCAAAGGTGACGCCGGTGGGGTCGATGACCGTGAAGAAGCCCTTGAACAGGTTGGCCAGGAACATGGCCAGCACGATGGCCCCGGCAGTGGTGCAGGTATAATACACCAGCGTTTTGACGCCGATGGAACCCACCTTGCGGATATCGCTCATGGAGATGATGCCGGAGAGAATGGAGAAAAAGACGATGGGCACCGTGCGCCCAGATAGGGCGTTGAGCAAAGTAGTGTAAGGCACTACCCCGTAA
>NZ_JBKVXZ010000087.1:0-8059 GCF_046973065.1 Flintibacter sp.
TGGACGTGGATGACCCGGATTTAAAACGGATACTTGATGCTTTTGGGATCAGGATTCCGGTAAAACTATACCGGCGTGCAGAATTAAAACACATCAAAACTGAGATCAAAGTTTTCATGTAGGTCAAGTGTGAAGCAATGAGCCGAAAATAGACCATAAACGTCCCTTGTGTGGAAAATCTGGTTTTTAAGATTTATCCAGAATGAACAGCACATTGCTGTTGAAGGAGTTTTAGTGTTTCCGGATCAGCTCCCTGCTCTCCGAGGAACTGAATTACGTTATCAAGTGTAAGTGCAACTTTTTCAGGTTTTGATGGATGGATGATGGCTTCGTAATCATCTGGTTTCCATTCTTCATTATTAAGAATCATGTGATAAATGCTTGTAAGCATCATTCGGGCTATGGCAATGATTGCTTTTTTCCTGCCACGCCGTTTCGCCAGTCGATTATATTTGATGGCGTAATAAGGATTTTTCCTGCTTTTTACAGCAGCAAGTGCACACTGGATGAGTAAAGGCTTTAGATATTG
This sequence comes from Flintibacter sp., assembly GCF_046973065.1. NCBI lineage: Bacteria > Bacillati > Bacillota > Clostridia > Eubacteriales > Flintibacter > Flintibacter sp. Next base: position 530 of record NZ_JBKVXZ010000087.1, read on the forward strand.
ACCGGCTTTTGAACAACGGGTAGATTTCTTTTTGTTGGCACTCTCATTATTCGCAGGGGTAAGACCAGCCCAGGAACAAAGATGTTTATCCGATTCAAAAACCCCCATATCAGCACCGATTTCTGAAATGACAAACAAAGCAGAACGCTCAGTAAAACCAGCGATCCTTGAAATACGTTTGATTACTTCATCGTACGGGCGGCTGAGGCGGAATAATTCGGTTTCAATTTCATCCATATAGGAGCTGAGAAGTTCCATGTGCTGTTTTGCGTGGGACATCTTAAAGCGTTGTTCCGATAATATCTCAAAACCGCGTATGCTGTCAAAAATCTCTTCATTAGAAACTTTGATGCCACCATGAATCAGTTTTGCACATTCCTTTTCGTCAAAAGGAACGTCTGAAAGAAGATAATTCATAATGGATGAGGCGGTTTTTCCAAATGGATCAGTGAGGACACAGTCAATACGGATACGTGAAATAGTCATACTATTCTGGTAGCGGTTTTTCTCAGCGGAACGCATATAGGAAAGTTTGAGACGATATCTGGAAAGCTCACGGAGAGCCCTGATATCAGCAGGTGGAATAAAAGAAGCTTTAACGATATCAAAGCGAAAAAGATTGGCAATCCATTTTGCATCACGTTTGTCAGTTTTCTTACCCTTTATGGCTTTGACATACTTGGGATGAGTAAGGATAACGTGCATATGCGGCTCAAGGATGTTAAAAACAGGGATCCAGTATTTACCGGTGGATTCCATGCAGACATGCAGACAGTTATACGAGAGAAGCCAGTCACGCATAGCTGCAATCTGTGAATTGTTGGTGGAGAAGGATTTCACTTTATAAGTTGCTTCCAAAGTGACAGGATCCGTAATGCAGACAGCAGCAACAACCGTTTTTTTGTGAACATCCAGCCCAGCACAGATAAGGTGTTTCACTTCAAAATCCATGTGATACCTCCTTTCAAAGAGAGCAAAAAGAGACATCAGCATTGACTGTCATCCAAGCGAAAAGACTTATCATGGAAACGGGGTTTCCAGAGGCATCAAGTGCCAACGTCTAAAATGATAAGTGTACGGGCTCGAAGTCCCAATTGTTTGTGCTTAAAAGAGGATGACGGCACATATATAAATGCGGGATAAGATGGTCTTTCACCACTCCCTCAGTCGTGCTCTGTAGTATACTGATATCTCTAACTGGATTTTAACACAAAATGAAATAAAAAGTAACCCGTAAACAAAGATTCATGCATTGTTTGTGCCGAAGGCAGGAACGACGCAAGGAGGGCATGCCACAACGGCATGTTTAAATAAATGTAGGTATATTTTCTCAAAACTCTAAAAGCCGCATAAACACTGAATAAACCGCATAGATGCTGAAAAAATGGAGCCAAAAAAGGCTCCATTTTGTATCTGCAAGTGGCAAACTCGGGGGACGGAATATCTCTACCATTTTCAATATACTTAAACACCATTTTCTTATGATGTTCAGGTTTTCTGCCGCCTGTTTATCTAAAGTTGTGTTAGCATCCTCTTTAAACGTTACATCTAACTGCCAGTGCATACTTTCTACACTCCAGTGTCCTCTCACCGCACGACTAAATAACTCTATATCTTCATTCAAACTGCTGATATAATAACGGTACTCTTTTTTTCCTGCCCATCTTTCAGGAGTGTTTTCTCTTCCATACCAATACTTTTAAGCCCTTTCCAGTCCTTTTTCTGGGATAGCCATCCACTTTCTTTTGTCTAGTAATATTCCCTGATTTCTACTTGACTGTGGGCTTTTTCAATCGTTTTTTTATAGTTTCCCCGCTTACGCAGTTCTTCTTTCATCCCTGCATCATTCAGAAAGAGACTTACATCTTCGTGCAGCGTCCTCTGGTTTTCTTTTAATGCCAATACATAGTCCCCTCGTTTGGATCGGATCTTCTCTGCTATAGCTGTCTGTGTTCCCATGGCATCAATCGTCACAACCTGACCTTTTATCCGGATCTTTTCCAGCAGTTCCGGTATCGCTGTGATCTCATTACTCTTGGTATTAACTACCTTCTGACCAAGGCTAAATCTGTCTTCCTCATTCCAGGCCGTTATGATATGATTCGTTTTCCCTTCTTTTCTTTTATTAGAACGCATCGTTTTTCCATCAATACAGATTAACTTACGTAATGCTTCCCCTTCATTCTGATTAAGTAGTTCTTGCCATTTACCATAAAGCTTCTGTAAAATTTCCGATGACAGCATTCCAAATACACGGCAAAATGTGTCATGAGACGGAATACCGTTTCTCAGTTCAATATATTTTTTTAAATATGCTTCATGATAATGGGCAAAATATTCCATTTCTACCCAGTCATCCACATTTGCAAGCATGGCAAATAGAACGATTACAATGATATCTTTTAGCTTATGCCGTACTTTCGTCTGCTGACGGTTATCTTCGATATAATCCATCCATTTCAACAATTCATCCATGACAAAATCCCCTTTTTCTTTCTATCATACCAGAAAAAAGGAATTTGTTTATAATTTATTTACTCATGCGTTTGTCCTGGGGGATCACCTGATAGAAGTTGACCTCGTCCCCGTCCGGCAGACGGCAGAAAAAGGACTCCTCCCCAAACACACCGGGATAGAGCAGAATCTCGCCCCGCAGGTCCGTATTCTCTGCAAAGGGGATGCCATCCTCACCCTCCATAAGTGTAGTTCTGGATTCCAGCCCTACCTCCGGGTCCTCCATGGCAAAGTGGGCGGTGGCTAGCATCATCTGGATGGGCCAGCTCCACCGTTCCTCCCGGCAGTCTGCCTTTGTCAGCTTCCAGTCTCGGGGCAGGTTGATGAGCAGCTCTGCCCATTCCAGTTTTTCCTCTCCCGACGCTCCTCCGAAAAATCCATCCGATGCCGGCTCAGGCCCACAGTGACCAGGGTGTAGTAGTCATGTTCCGGTCGAGGCAGGATGACGGCGATCTCCAGAGGATGATCCGAATCGCTGTCGTCCGTGAGGAGTTGGGTATAGACACCGAAATACTGGTCGATATGTACTTTCACATGGCCGAGGATGTCATCGTCGGCAGGGGGTATGGTCTCCCACCGGATGATCTCCTCCCGCTCTTTCCAATCCAGTTCCAAGGAATTTTCCTCCTCCAGATATTTCTCACAGTCCCACACCAGCTTTTGGGCATCCGGGTCATCCGGGACCAGGGACAGCCAGCGTTTTGCGTATTCATAAGCGGTGGTTGCGGAGCCGTATGCCATCAGGCAGGAGTAGCCCATCCGGGCATTCCAGTAGGGATCGTTCTCACCCTGGGTGCGGACGGACTCCAGCAGCTCAATGGCGTGTCGGATGAGATCCCCGTCCACTTCACCATCGGTCCCATGCTCTCCATGATCTTCTAGAACCGCCAGATTGCTGTAAGCCCGACTCAACTTGATGGTCAGCAAATACCCCGCTCCTGTTCCGGGATAGCCTCGATGGCCTCAATACATCGTGAGAACTCGTCCGCATCATTCCACTTCTCAATCTGCTCCAGCAGTTTTGTTTCTTCTGTCTGATTCATCATTTCACCGCCTTTTATGTGTCATCCTTTGCCTTTTTTGAAGTGTCCACTACCTCGCCAGGTATTGACCACACAGGTGAAGATCTGGCCGCAGTGCTTGCACCGGATCATGTGAGCCATAATTTCGTCTGCCCATCCATCCTCAGTCTTTACCTTCTCCAGCGGGCAAGTGGATTCCTCTTGCATCAGTTCAAATTCCCCCTCCGACACCAACTGCTGAATGTAAGCAATACAGGCCAGATAGTCCTTTGGGGCGTCAAATTTTCTCCATGTTTGAATGTTTCGGCAGTGCTCGCACATAGTGGACGCCTCCTTTTGTAATCGGTTGTAGTCAGCCCTGTATATCAGCGTCAACAGGACCTTTTTTCAGTGTCCCATCCACAGTGACCACATGGCCCCAGAACATATCGTCGTCCTCATACCAGGCGGTAAACCGGCCGCCGGGAGATACTGTAAACTCGGTGAGCAGGATACGACGGGCGAACCCATCCTCGGTGATGGGGTCTTTCTCCGGATCTCGGTCAGTCTGGTCATTGTCGGCCAGCCATTCGTTGGCCTGAGCAGTGAGCTTTTGGGCAGCCATCGCTCGCAGGGACTTGTCCCAGACTTCCTGCTCTGCCACCAGCTTCTTCATCACATTGGTGACGCGGGTCCAGGACGCTTTCTTTTCAGTGTTTACATCCAGCGAGATATGGACTTCGTTTCCCATCCACTTACAGGTTCCCTCGAATGTGCTCATCTCCCGATCCAGTGTGAGAGTTCCCAGCACTTCGTCCTCCAGAAGAATGGGCTTTGTATATTCCATCCAGATCTCCTCTAATGCTGGACAGGGGACACCTTCCTCCGGCACTTCCGTGACATACCACTGGGGTTCACTGAGGGCATCACCTTTCCAGCCGCGGGCTTTGATCCGGTAGATCTGGCCCTTGGTAAACCGCTTGGAATAGTCGCCGGCATCCCGTTCCTTGTCCGTCAGCGGCCAGCTCAGGTAGCATCGACCGGAGATCACCTGTCCGGTCTGGGCATCCGCCATGGCGAGGGCATGGGTATGCGCCGCCCAGAAGGTATCCAGAAAGGTTTTGTCCGCACTGACACCGTCCTGGATCAGTACCAGTTTTTCCTCATCTTCCGGGGCGTACAGGGCAATAAAGTCCTTGACCGTTCTCTTTTTCATGGCGTTCTCCTTACGCAAATACCTGCTGGTATTTCTCTTTCAGTTCCTTGGGCGCTGTCTTGATGACCTTGCTGCCGCCGTTTTCAGAGGCTGTGCCCCAGATGGCCCAGAGCACATCACGCCACAGGTAGGCCAGCGCCCTTTTGTCATTGCCGGATTCTTCCGGCAGGTAATATTCCAGATGCCCTTTGATCTCCAGCAGAGCATCCAGGCTCTCCTCATTGGCGATCAGGGCGCGGAACTCCTTTGCGGGCTTCAGATTCTGCATGGACTGGACACCGTGGACCAACACCGGCAGGGACTGAGCAGTAAACCCGTACTTCTTAAAAAAGGTGTGAATAAACTTTTCTTGCAAAGAGGAGTGCTCGTCATCACAGCGATCCAGGTAATCGCACACCAGCCGCCACCACTTCGGCCCTTCCAGTCCCAGGGCAAACACGGCAAAGGTGCCAGGCATGGCGCAGGACTCATCAGAGAGGTTGTTGTACCACTCGTCCTCCTGCATGGCCAGCCGAGCATAATTCTCCATCCGGACATGGAGACGGGGATACCGCACCGCACAGGCAAAAAGCTGATGGACACCCTTCTTGGGCAGGCCGGGGATGGGCAGGTAGATCTTCTCCGGTCCGCGAAACTCGATGGAGTAGCTGCGGGGGAACTCCGGCTGTTCCAAAATCTCAATCAGATAGCTGAGAGCCTCCTCACAGGCCCCCTCGCCGCAGTCCCTGGCGGTAATGCGGATGGTGGCGAAAGCGTCGTTGGCCGAGGCGGTCAGGTGCTTTGTTTTCCGCTTCTGGATATTAGGCGGCAATTTGCCGCTGCCATTGGCTTTCAGTTCCTTTACCATGTCAGGGCGAATCTGGGAAACCAGGCCGAGGATGTGTTCGGTGGTAAGGGATTCAAAACTCTGCCCGTACACGGTATGGCAGATAGCCACATAGCAGGCAAAGCGCAGCAGGTTTTCGTCCACATTCTCCGGGCGCAATTCCGGCCACACCGTGCAGGGGGGAAAAGGCGAAAAGTAATCCTCTTTCTCTCCGACCTCAAAATACCGCTCCTGCACCTGCTTTTCTATATACTTCTCCAATGTATAGCGGATCTCCTGCCAGCCCACCAGCCGCCGCATGGCGTCGCAGAGAGAGACAGCATCCTCACAGGGAAATCCTTTCAACGGCAGCTCGGTCAGATACCGCTCCAGCAGCTGATCAGGGAGAAATGGCGTCCCGTTGTGGTTTCGCACCACGGTCGGGTAGGCGGAGTGATTTTCACGGGCGGTGCCGTTCAGCACATCCTGAATGCAGAGATCCGCCTCCGCCAGTACCTCCGGTGAAGTGTCCGGCTTGTGGATCAGATAGTAACGGTCATGTACGCCGTCACGCTTTGGCAAACTCATGGCAAGGTCTCCTCTCAGGTCTGCTGATGCTGCATGGATACGATATGGCAGTCCGGGCAGAACTCCACATAGAGCGTGCCCTCTGCGCAGTCAAACAACGTATCCCACTGAATCTGGACCAGATATTTCATAGGTTTCCCGCAGTGGGGGCAGGTCGTATATTCCGCGTCCTGTACCCAGTTGGCAAAGCCACCCACCGTGTTCACATCCTGGCAGGCCGCACCGTAAAACAGGGGCACAGGCGCTTCGCCCAGCACAAAGGGATTTTCCGTGAGGGCCTTGTAGTCCTCGGGACTGACATAGCAATCCGTCTTCTCCGCCCCGTCAAAGAGCTCGGAGGGAAAGACTTCCACTCCGCCATCCAGGGTAAAACTGTTAAAGGCTGGACCTTTCAAAAATCCCACACAGCTGGGGCAGCAGGTGGCAGTCAGAATACCATCCAACCCCAGAAATTTCAGACGCTCATCCCGGCCATCCAGCACCAACATATCCACCATACGCCCGCCGCAGTGAGGGCAGGTGTCCTCCCGTGCTCGGCCAATGCGGACGGGAGATTTCTCGCCAGCGGTTCCCTTGACCATAGGATAACAGGTGTCGAAGTTGAGCTGGATTTTCTGGCCCTCCTTGTCGAAGGTCCAGCCTCCGATCTGCGCATAGCTGGATGGGTCTACATAGAGGCCCTTGCGCCAGGGCCGGGGATTTCGCTCCAGCTCCAGCAGAGTTTCCATTGCCTTGTCATCTCCTTGCATAGCAAGGCAACTCATCAGGTTGGAGGCCGCGCTGGAATATTCCGCGGACAACAGCGCATGGATCAGACCATCCCGCACATCGGCGGGAGCGTGATAATAGATCTCACAGGGCCAGAACACCTCTGCGGCCAGTGCCACTCGCTGAATCTCCGGGGTGATGGCATCATGGTAGCCAAGCAGCTGCCAAAAGTCGGCGAACTCTGGGTCCTCCATATCAGCCAGCCTCTGGATGTTCTGTATCAAGTTTCTTTGTTTTTCGACAATTTGTTCCGGCGTCCAGGCCAGAGCAGCTTGCCGTTCTTGCTCGCACTTACATTTCCAACACAATCCCTCATAACCCAATGGGGTTCCACAGCTGGGGCAGGTATATTTCAGACTCATGTTCTCATACTCCTTTCAGGCAATAAAAAAGCCCCACGCCGCACTGTCATAAAGACAGGCTGACGCAGGACATGAAGAAGCCGCGTTGAAGGAGCCGCATCCACCAGCAGATGTAGTTTCTTCAACAACCAAAATATTTTTTTCGTATCTTAAAGCAGCAAATTGCTGTCCAATATATTTGTTCATAGCGGCACCATTTGTTCTGAGCGTAGTTTTATATCTTATTATATCACAGCACCCCTTCAATGAAAATATTTTGTTGGAAATGCTAATGAA
>NZ_JBKVXZ010000088.1:0-7635 GCF_046973065.1 Flintibacter sp.
ACGCCATGGAGGACGAGTGGTCCGGCGACATCGGCTGCGGCGTGAAGTACTTCTCTCAGGACGGCGTCATCAAGCTTGCTCCTCGTGCCGGTATCCAGTTGGATGAGAGCCTGTCTCCCGCTGAGAAGCTGAAGGTTGTCCAGAAGTGCATGGAAGAGGATCAGGAGGGCGCTAAGGAGGTCTACCGCTCCATCGGCACCTATCTGGGCCATGCTCTGGCTTACTACTATGATCTCTACCACTGCAAGCACGTGCTGCTGCTGGGCCGCGTCATGTCCGGCAAGGGCGGCGACCTCATTCTGGAGGAGGCCAAGCGCGTGCTGGCGGACGAGTATCCCGAGTGCGACGGCAAGCTGTTCCCCTCCCTGCCTGACGAGAAGACCCGCCGGGTAGGCCAGAGCGCCGCTGCCGCTTCTCTGCCGGAGGTGTAATCATGATCATCGGAAACGCAAATGTATTTGTAGACGGCAAGTTCCAGAAGGGCTCTGTGGCCGTGGAGAACGGCGTCATCACTGCCATCGGCCCCGCCGGATGGCCCTGTGATGTGGACGCCCAGGGCAAGTACCTGGTACCCGGCTTCATCGACGTGCATACCCACGGCGCCATGAACGAGGACTTCTCCGACGGTAAGCCCGAGGGTCTGCCTGCCATGTCCAAGCACTACGCCGCTCACGGCGTCACCTCCTTCCTGGCCACCACCATGACTCTGAAGGAGGAGGTTCTTACTCCCGCCATGGAGACCATCCGTGGTTTTGTCCGCCCCGCCGACGGCGCCAAGTGCGCGGGCATCCATCTGGAGGGCCCCTTTCTCTCCTACGCCAAGCGTGGCGCTCAGGCCGCCGAGAACCTGCACAAGCCCGACGCGGAGATGTTCCACCGACTCAACGCCGCCAGCGGCGGCCAGGTCCGCCTGGTCACCGTGGCCCCTGAGGAGGAGGGTGCTATCCCCTTCATCGAGGAAGTCTCCAAGGTGTGCACCGTCTCCATCGGCCACACCACCGCCAACTATGAGACCGCCATGGCTGCCTATGCGGCCGGCGCCTCCCATGCCACTCACCTGTATAACGGTATGCCCTCCCTGCTCCACCGTGAGCCCGGCGTCATCGCCGCCGCTCTGGACAGCGGCGCTACCGTGGAGCTCATCTGCGACGGCCTGCACATCCACCCCGCCGTCATTCGTGCCACCCACCGCATGTTCGGCAAGAAGCTGGTCATCATCAGTGACTCCCTGCGCTGCGCGGGTATGCCCGACGGCCAGTACGAGCTGGGCGGCCAGCCCATCGAGATGAAGAACGGCCGGGCTACCTTGCTGGGTACCGACACTCTGGCCGGCTCCTCCTCCAACCTGCTGCAGGAGCTGCAGAATGTAGTCTCCTTCGGCCTGCCTCTGGAGGATGCCATCACCGCTCTCACCTCTGCCCCCGCCAAGGCGGTCCGGCTGGACCACGAGATCGGTTCCATCGCTGTGGGCAAGAAGGCTGACCTGCTCCTGCTCACCGAGGATCTGGAATTGGATTCCGTTTACATCGACGGCAACAAAATCATTTAAATCATATTATTGGAGGAAACTGCTATGAGAATCATCAAGGCGAAAGATTACGATGCCATGAGCCGCGCTGCCGCCCACATCATTGCTGCTCAGATCCAGCTCAAGCCCAACTGCGTGCTGGGCCTGGCCACCGGCTCCTCCCCCATCGGCACCTATAAGCAGCTCATCGAGTGGAACAAGGCCGGCGATCTGGACTTCTCCGCCGTGCGTTCCGTCAACCTGGACGAGTACGCTGGTCTGACCCCCGACCACGACCAGAGCTACGCCTACTTCATGCGCCACAACCTGTTTGACCACGTGAACATCGATCTGGCCAACACCAACGTGCCCAGCGGTGTCAACGGCGACGGTGAGTGCGAGCGTTACGACAAGCTGATCGCTGATTTCGGCGGCATCGATCTGCAGCTGCTGGGTCTGGGTGTCAACGGCCACATCGGCTTCAATGAGCCCGACGACCACTTCTCCCTGGGCACCCACAAGGTGACTCTCACCGAGAGCACCCGCGATGCCAACAAGCGTTTCTTCGCCTCCATTGACGAGGTTCCCACCCACGCTTACACCATGGGTGTGCGTGACATCATGCAGGCTCAGCGCGTGCTGATGGTGGCCTCTGGCGCTAATAAGGCTCAGGCCATTAAGGACGCCTTCTTTGGTCCTGTTACTCCTCAGGTCCCCGCTTCCATCCTCCAGTACCACAAGGATTTCATCCTGGTGGCCGACGAGGAAGCCCTGTCTCTCATCTGATTTTTTCATTCCTTTCCAAAAAGGGAGCAGCCCATCGGGCTGCTCCCTTTTTGTCACCTCCAACACTCTGACAGCATAGAGTAAACCAGCAGGCGGCCAGCGCCCCTGCCACGTTTCACTTTTTGGAGGTTTTCTTTTATGGCCGATATCACTCAGGATCTTTTGCAGCTGCAATACAGCCAGAACTTTCCCATCAGCGGGATGCAGGAGGCTGACATCAATCTAACCCTGCCCCCGGTTGCCCCTGCTACCGCCACTGTTTACGGCACCGTGACCGACGGCACCGATCCCATTCCCGATGCCACCGTTAAGTTATTCGATAGTAAGGGAAAACCCTACCAGCATACCCTCACTGATAAAAATGGTGAATATACTCTGGACGGTATTCCCGCTGGCACCTACACTCTGGCTGCCGTCAAGGAGGGGTATCTCCTCAGCGACGCCGCCGGCGTAGTCCTCACTACCAGCGACACCACCCAGATCAACCTGGTATGCGCCCAAGATTCTTCCCTGTCTCTGGGTGCGCTTGCCGGTGTAGTGAAAACTCTGGTAGACAAGACTGAGACTCCGCTGTCCGGTACCAAGCTCTCTCTGCTCAATGCCGCCAACGAAGTGGTAGCTACCACCTATTCTGTGGATGACGGCGAATTTGCCTTCTATGATCTGGCTGACGGTTCCTACACCCTGATGGCCTCCGCTATGGGATATCTGCCTGCTGCTCCTATGGCTGTGACCATTGTTAACGGCTCCATCGCCAACGTATTGGTGACTATGAGCGCCGATTCCCGCACTTATAACGGCACCGTCAGCGGTATCATCCGAGATCAGAACGGTAACGCAGTCGCGGGCTGCTTTGTAGGTCTTTTTCAGGTCACGGCTGGTCAGGAGCTTCTGATTGCCACCACCAAGACCAACACCGACGGCAAGTATTTGTTCGGCGGTGTGACCAGCGGCGAGTACCTGGTCAAGGCCAAGATGAATCAGTAACCGGCGCTCTGACTGCGGGAGTTTCCTTCTGCCTGAGAGGTAAGGATGAGGCAGAGCAAAACCTGTGCTTCTCCCAGCGGTATGCCTTGTGCGCCCTGCGGGAGCTGTGCGGCGCCTGCTGCCCTTGGAGCTGGGTGCAGTTAGTAAGTCATACCGGCTGCCATGAGCGCACCTATCGCCTGCTGTGCAGCCAGGAGATCAATTTTTCTTCCCTGACTCCAGGAGATTATTTGCTCACTCTCTGCCGTCCCCAGGGGCGGCAGGACCTGTGGGTCCATCTGTCCCCTGGCTCCAATGTGGAGTGCCGCTTCCAGCCTCACACCAGTCAATGGCACTGGCGGCGGCTTTCCTGTCACTGCGCCTACAATCTCACCTGACAAAAAAGACCGGGAAGGCAATGCCTTCCCGGTCTTTTCTCATGTTTAGTTTGCAAAGGACTCCAGCGCCCGGGCATCTGCCTCCTGACGCTCCTGGATTGCTTCCTTCAGAAGCATATCCTTTACCTTCATCAGCCGGATGGTGTTAGCGCGCTCGTTCTCATCCAGCTTCATGGTGATATATTTGATACTCTCCTCCATCTGGGGGATCTTCACATACTCCAGAGCATTGACACGGCGGCGGGTCTTCTCAATCTCCTCCGCCAGCAGCTGAGAGGTCTTTTCGATCTCTGCCAGCTTCAACATGTCCTGAAAAACCTGGGACATAGCATCCACCGCGTCGTCCAGCTCACCGCTGGTCTGGGCAAAGCCGTAGGGATAGACCTCACCCGGGTCCTGGCTGCGGGTCTTGAAGTGATACTCCGGCACATCCACGGACATGATGTTCTGGAAAGTCATCTCCAGCTCCACAGACTGCTTGGGGTACATGAGGGACTGCTCCAGCATCTCAGGGGACATGAGGGCGGCAGCTACGGTGAAGGAGCCGTGGGCCCGCATAAGGCCCTCCTCTACCCGTTTCCGAAGGGCCCGGTTCTCCCGCACCACATCCATAAACTGCTTCATCAGCTCGTCGCGCTTGTCTTTGAGCAGCTTGTGGCCCCGCTGGGCGGTCTTCAACCGGCCTTTCAGCCGGGTCAGTTCCATACGGGTGGGATTTATTGTTGTGGAAGGCATTCCAATCCCCCCTTAATCCTTCTTGGGCAGATACTTGTCGATATACTCGGGCTTAATGCGCTTGAGCTCACTGCGGGGCAGGATGCTCAGCAGCTCCCAGCCCAGGTCCAGGGTCTCCTCAATGGAGCGGTTCTCCTCGGTACCCTGGGAGACATAGCGCTTTTCAAACTCGTCGGCAAACTTGGCGTACAGCAGGTCGGTGGGGCTCAGGGCGGCCTCACCCATGATGGACATAAGCTCCTTGTTTTCCTTACCGGTGGCGTAGGCGGCAAAGAGCTGGTTCATGGTGCCCGAGTGGTCCTCACGGGTCTTGCCCGCGCCGGTACCCTTATCCTTCAGACGGGACAGAGAGGGCAGCACGTCCACAGGGGGATTGACGCCCCGGCGGTACAGCTCACGAGACAGAATGATCTGGCCCTCGGTGATATAGCCGGTGAGGTCGGGGATGGGGTGGGTCTTGTCATCCTCAGGCATGGTGAGGATGGGGATCATGGTGATGGATCCTTCCTTGCCCATCTGGCGGCCGGCACGCTCGTACATGGTAGCCAAGTCGGTGTACAGGTAGCCGGGGTAGCCGCGGCGGCCGGGGACTTCCTTCTTAGCCGCAGAAATCTCACGCAGAGCCTCGGCGTAGTTGGTAATGTCGGTGAGAATGACCAGCACGTGCATGTTCTTCTCAAAGGCCAGATACTCCGCGGCGGTCAGGGCCATACGGGGGGTGGCGATACGCTCGACGGCAGGGTCGTTGGCCAGGTTGGTGAACAGAACGGTACGGTCAATGGCGCCGGTGCGCTTAAACTCGCTGACGAAGAACTCAGACTCCTCGAAGGTGATACCGATGGCAGCGAAGACCACGGCGAAGTTGGACTCGCCGTCCAGCACCTTGGCCTGACGGGCGATCTGAGCAGCCAGTGCGGCGTGGGGCAGACCGGAACCGGAGAAGATGGGCAGCTTCTGACCACGAACCAGAGTGTTCAGGCCGTCAATGGTGGAGATGCCCGTCTGGATAAACTCGTTGGGGTAGTTCCGGGCGGCGGGGTTCATGGCCAGACCGTTGATATCCCGGTACTCATCGGCCAGGATGGCAGGTCCGCCGTCAATGGGCTCGCCCATGCCGTTGAACACGCGGCCCAGCATATCACCGGACACGGCCAGCTGGAGGGGATGGCCCAAGAAGCGAATCTTGGACTGAGCCAGGTTGATACCGGCGGAGTTTTCAAACAGCTGCACCACGGCGGAGTCGCCGTTTACCTCCAGCACCTTACAGCGACGGACAGTACCGTCAGCCAGCTCGATCTCGGCCAGCTCGTCATAGGTGACACCCTGGACGTGGTTGACCACCATCAGCGGGCCGGAGATCTCCTGGATGGTTTTATATTCCCGAATCACAGAGCCATCTCTCCCTTCTCGCCAATGGCGTTGGTCTCCTCTTCCAGTTCCACCATAATGTTGGCGTAGTTGTCCAGATACTGGTCGGCGGGCACCGACTTGGCGCGACCGATCTTTTCACGCACAGGTACGGAGAACAGCTCGTTGAGGTTCCCGCCCCGCTCAGCGGCGGCGCGGCAGTGCTCGTCGTAGTCCCGGATCAGCACCAGCATACGAGCCTGACGGTCGTACTCAGAGTAGGAATCGATGTCCACAAAGGAGTTCTGCTGCAGGAAGTCCTCACGGATCATCTTGGCCACTTCCAGAGTGATCTGGTCCTTGGCGGACAGGGAGTCCTTACCGACCAGCTGCACGATCTCGTTGAGGTTGGCCTCCTCCTGGAGGACGGCCATGGCCCACTCTCGGTTCTGGAGGAACTCCTTACCTAGATGCTCGTCGTACCAGGGCTTCAGGGAGTCCAGATACAGGGAGTAGGAGTTCAGCCAGTTGATGGCGGGGAAGTGGCGGCGGTAGGCCAGAGAGGCATCCAGAGCCCAGAACACCTTGACAATACGCATGGTGGCCTGGGAAACAGGTTCACTGAGGTCGCCGCCGGGAGGCGACACAGCGCCTACGGCGGTCAGGCTGCCCCGGCGATCATCGGAGCCCAGGCAGGCCACGCTGCCAGCTCGCTCGTAGAACTGAGCCAGGCGGGAGCTGAGGTAGGCGGGGTAGCCTTCCTCACCGGGCATCTCTTCCAAACGGCCGGACATCTCACGCAGAGCCTCGGCCCAGCGGGATGTGGAGTCGGCGATGACGGCCACGGCATAGCCCATGTCGCGGAAATACTCGGCGATGGTGATGCCGGTGTAGATGGACGCCTCACGGGCGGCCACGGGCATATCGGAGGTGTTGGCGATGAGCACGGTACGCTTCATCAGAGACTGGCCGGTACGGGGGTCCACCAGCTCGGGGAACTCCCGCAGTACGTCGGTCATCTCGTTGCCACGCTCGCCGCAGCCGATGTAGACCACCAGGTCCACGTCAGACCACTTGGCCAGAGCGTGCTGCATCACCGTCTTGCCGGAGCCGAAGGGGCCGGGGATGGCGGCGGTTCCGCCCTTGGCCACAGGGAAGAAGGTGTCCACGATCCGCTGTCCGGACTGGAGAGGGATGGTGGGAGGATACTTGTGTTTGTAGGGGCGGCCCACACGGACGGGCCACTTCTGCATAAGGGACAGCTCGGTCTTGGAGCCGTCAGGCTGCTCCAGCACGGCTACCGTCTCCGTGACGGTGTAGGAGCCACCCTGGATGGAGACGATCTTGCCCTGCATCTTGGGGGGGATCATGATCTTGTGGAGGATGGAGTCGGTCTCCTGGACGGTGCCGATGACGTCGCCGCCGATGACCTGGGCGCCGGGCTCCACGGTGGGGGTAAACTCCCACTTCTTCTCCCGGTCCAGGGCAGGCACTTCCACGCCGCGGGGCAGGTTGTTGCCCTGCACCTTCTCCATGATGACCTCCAGGGGACGCTGGATGCCGTCGTAGATATTCTCAATCAGGCCGGGGCCCAGCTCTACGGACAGAGGGGCGCCGGTGGTGACCACTTCCGCCCCGGGACCCAGGCCAGAGGTCTCCTCGTAAACCTGGATGGAGGCGGAATCGCCGGTCATGGTGAGGATCTCGCCAATGAGGCGCTGCTCGCCCACACGGACCACGTCGGCCATGTTGGCCTCAGTCATACCGGTGGCAACCACCAGAGGACCGGAGACCTTAACGATTTTTCCCATAGGCTAACAAACCTTCTTTCTTCGCCAGGGGCTTTGCCCCTGGACCCCACCCCCGTTTTATAAAAAGCGGCGCAAAAATTTACGA
>NZ_JBKVXZ010000089.1:0-7511 GCF_046973065.1 Flintibacter sp.
CAGATGAGGAAAGCCGTCTCCGATACCGGGACCTGTCCCTTGACTTGGACACCCGGGAGGCGTTGCTGGAGGAGCGTCCTCTGGATCTGACCGCCCGGGAGTTTGAACTGCTCCACACCTTTCTGGCCGCGCCGGGGCGGGTGTTCACCCGCGAGATGCTGTTGGCCAAGTTGTGGGGCTATGATTTTTATGGAGACGAGCGGGTGGTGGACAGCCACATCAAAAACCTCCGGCATAAGCTGGGGCGGGACTATATCGAAACGGTCAGGGGGGTGGGCTACCGTGCCGCGAAAGAAGATCTCTGAGAGCCTGAGTGTCCGGGTGTTCCTGATCACCGCCAGTCTCCTGCTCTTTGCTGGGGCCATCACATTTGGCTTCATTGCATGGGCCGCCCCCAGCACCTACACTGCTGTGATGAACGACGATCTCGCCGCACAGGTGGATGTACTGGTCGAACAGTTGGCAGACACCGCACCGGAGGACTGTGGAAAACTGCTGGACGAGTTCGCCCTATCCTCCGGCGCCACCGCCACACTGACGGGACCGGACGGACACTTGGTGGACACTGGGGCGCAGATCGAGGTACAGGCTGTGTATGAGAGCGGGGATATGATCGTCACTGCCGCCGAGGGAGACCGTACAGCCAGCTTTGGGACAGCCGGTCCGGGCTCAGAAAATACCGTGGCCATCACCATGTCGGAGCAATCAGCCATCGCCGCGGAGGTGCGCTTTGCCGGGCGGGAGGAGGGCTATACGCTCTATGTCACCCCGCGGCTCAAGGCGGAGAATGTGGCGGTGCGGGCGCTGGTGCAGATGGCCCCATGGCTTCTGCTGGTGCTGCTGACCTTTTCTCTGCTGTGCGCCTTTTTTTACTCCCGGTACATCACCCGGCCCATCGTGCGGATGAGCGATATTGCCGGAAAAATGGCCGAACTGGACTTTCACTGGGAATGCGGCGAAACGCGCCGGGACGAGATCGGGCAGCTGGGCCGCAGCCTGGATACAATGGCAGGAAAACTCTCCACTGCCCTGGCAGAGCTGGAGAGCGCCAATCAGGCGCTCCGGGGCGAGGTGGAGCGGGAGCGGGAATTGGACCAACAGAGAGTGGCCTTTTTCAATGCCGCCTCCCACGAATTAAAAACCCCGGTCACCATTCTGAAGGGACAGCTGACCGGGATGCTGGAGGGCGTCGGCGTCTATCAAAACCGGGACAAGTATCTGCTGCGCTCCCTTCAGGTGACGGGGCGTATGGAACATCTGGTTCAGGAGATGCTGGCCATCTCCCGGATGGAGGCCGGCGCTGCGGCGATGAAGCAGGAAACGGTGGAACTCTCTACTTTGATCGAGGAACAGTTGCAGCTGGATGCTGGGCTTTTGGAACAGCGGGGGCAGCATCTGGTTAGGGAATTAACGCCGGGAATCACCACGAATGGGGATGCAGTTCTGCTGGGAAAGGTGCTGGGGAACCTGATTTCCAATGCCTCCCTCTATTCCCCGGATGGAGCCGAGATCCGCGTCTGGTGCGGCTGGCAGAATGGACGTCCGGCTGTGACTGTGGAGAATACAGGGGCACATATCGAGGAGGACGCCCTGCCCCATCTGTATGAGGCGTTCTACCGGGAGGAGTGCTCCCGGAACCGCGCCTCCGGCGGCAGCGGCCTTGGCCTCTATCTGGTAAAGATGATATTGGACCGCCACGGGGCGGCGTGTACCATTGAGAATACAGCGGACGGGGTGCGGGTTTCAGTGCGGTTTGTCCCCAGTGCCACTTCTGGACTTCCCGCCGGGGATGTGGTAGGATAAACGGGAATAAGGCAATTTGAGAGGGATACCTATGGAAAAGACGATTTTGATTCACGGCTCCGGCCACAAGGCTGCCAGCTGGAGGGAAACCATCTCTTATCTGGACCACCGGGAGGACGTTCTGTGCCCGGAACTGTCTGTCATTCTGGACGGCCATGAGGCCAGTTACCCCAACCTTCTCTCCGCCTTTGAAGCATACTGCGCCCAGGTCAGTGGACCGGTCCATCTGTGCGGTATCTCCCTGGGAGGCATCCTGGCGTTGGAGTATGCGCTGAACCACCCGGAGAATGTCAAGACTCTGGTGCTCATCGGCACGCCCCACAAGGTACCTAAGGGGGCCTTTGCCTTTCAAAACATGGTATTCCGCCTTCTGCCCAAGTCCATGTTCGCGTCTATGGCATTTGACAAGAAGGATACCTTCGCCCTGGGGAACTCCCTGAAAAATCTGGATTTTAGCGGCCGGGTGGGTGAGATCCGGTGCCCCACTCTTATCCTGTGCGGGGAGAAGGACAGCGCAAACCTGAAATCAGCTCATTTCCTGGCCCAGCACATCCAGCAGGCGGAACTGCAGGAGCTGGACCACACCGGCCATGTGGTAAATGAGGAAAATCCTAAAATTCTGGCAGAGCGACTGAATGAGTTTTATAGACGGAATTTCTAACCGTGGAGAACACAAAAGAGAAGCAGGAGCCCGTTTAATGGTGCTCCCGCTTCTTTTTGATCACTGCTGATTCAAAATCGTATCCCAAAGTGCTTTCCATTTACTCGGCTTTTCCTGATTGAGGCACATGGATGTCCAGCAAAACCACACCAAAGGGGCTCTCCCGGTGGCAGACCTCCAGCGGCTCTCCATTCATGGCCATCTCGAAGATTTTTTCCGGAACCACAAGCTCGGTTTCGGTTCCATTGTCCATCACAATGGTCAATTCGTAATCATCGTCCTCCACATCCGGATTGTCCGCATGGCTGTCCACAATGACGGCCGGATAGTGCTGGGCCGGGCCGATCAGGGCTGCGTTGGCACAGTAATGCAGGCCAGCGGCAATGGTGATCCCCACAAGCCCCATAAAAAGCCCTGCCCCAAGCCGCATACGCTTAGGAGTACGCAGGATCAGAAGCACGGTCAGAACGGCGGCCATGGCCAGGACGCGGGCCAGCCAGCCAAAGCCTGTATCGATTTCCTGAAGAACAAAACCGCCCCAGATGTGATTGACCTGCCAGATGTAAATGAGGCCGATCAGCAGGGCAGGGATCAGGGGGACTTTCACGTGCATGGCATTCCACTCCGGGGTGGCATTCTGGGGACGGTCGCCGAAGAGCAGCACCGGGGCAAAGACCAGACAGAACACCACAAAGGGGATAGGTGCCAGAGCGCCAATCTTCATAACAGTGGTAAACTTTACGCCCAAAAGATACAGCGGAATAGGGGCAATGACACCGGCGGCAAACAGCAGCATGACCACCCACAGCCCCACCCGGATGCCTTTGATATGGTCGTGCCAGTGGGTGCGGTACTCCTCCCGCCATTGGACGGCGCTCTCCTGCTGTTCCTCCTGCTTGGCCTGCTTTTCCATGGTGGGGGTCAGGGACATGGCAAGATCGGTGTTTTCCAGCCACTCCGCAAACCGGGGGATGCCCCGCATATTGGTCTCAATGGAGGCCAGCTTTTTTCCGTCCGCGTTCCGCAGATGGATGGAGCGGTTGGCGGTCAGCCGCACGGAGGCCGCCTGTCCCGGCGCAAACTCCCGTTTCCGGCCCCAACTGCTGATGTACCACATGGAGTTATCCCGAAACACAAACAACGCACGGTTGCGTCCGGCCAGCAACATCCAAACACCCAGCAGGAACAGCGGCACGCCGGGAACTGCCACAAAGGCGGTGACATCCGGCGCAAAGGGCGGCGTCCCGGCCACGATGACACCCATGAGGGTCAGAATGAAGCCAAGCCCCCATACAATTACGCCGAGAACCGTGACCACCATCCGCTCCCGCACGATCACCACCGGCTGTCGGGTTTCCTCCGGTTCGGCGTGGCGGCACAGCAACAGCGCCAGGCCGAAACCGAGCAGATACAGGAGCATCCCCACACCGGTCCACACGCCCGCCATATCCAGCGGCTCATTCCCGTCCGGAATAAAAATCAGCGGGAGCAGGAGCAGGGCAAAGGCGATGGTGATACCACCCGCCAGCAGGCAGGGCCACTTGCTCCCAGGGGCAGGCAGGTCATGGGCCAATTCCAGGGGCTGTTTGTCGGCGCTGTATTCTCTTTGGATGGGTTCCAGATCCGGCGCCCGCTCCAGAACTTTCCCGCAGTGGGGACATTGGGGGACATAGTCCATCTCGGCGGAAAACGCTTTTTTTGCCATGGGCAGCGGCTGGCCGCAGGAAGGACAGACCCAGGATCTCTGAAAGATCCGTTTCCGGATCTGCTTCAGAATGACGAGAGATACCGCGGGAATCAGAAGGAGCAGGGGGAACAGCCAGGGATTATGGGTAGCGATCTGCCCGATCATCACAGCGGTGAGACATACGGCCGACAGGATCAGGAAGCGGCTTCCTGTCCGGGCGGCCTGCTTTGCGGCGGCGATGTAGGTTTCATTTCCCTGCTGCATACCGGCGTGGCGGAGATCCAGAAGAAAGGCCTCCATCAGTTCATAGAGGTCATCTGTATCGTCCACCTCCTCGCTGGTGAACTGGTCATACAGCTTTCCGTTGACAGATAGCTTTACGCTCTCCCAGGTGATCTCGATTTTGCTGTGGAGCCGGGTCAACGTCAGGCAGTTTCCGGAAAGCACCGGCTCATACTGGGGATACTGGGCGTTCAGCCGCTCGTACAGCTGCTTGAGTTCTTTTTCTTGATACATCGGCAATTCTCCTTCAAATTATCATGTACGGGCTCAAGCACACCAAAAACAAAATACAGCGGCTGAAAAGAGAATCAGGGAGAGTGCCTCGATGCGAATATCCCGGCACTGGAACACTTCTCGCCCGAATTTTTCATTCCGGTACACCCGGATTTCTTTCCCGACTTGTTTTCTTCCCAGCGGCGCAAAGAGACAGCCGTGGGCGGTGTAGTACTGCTTCCCGCTGATTTTCACCAGATAGGCACGCTTCTTAACGGCGACGCCGCCTACCGCATAGCCGCCGCGCTGCTCTGCGATGCCTGTGATCCTTCCTTTACACCTCTCGCCGGTCAAAACCACCCGGTACTTCAGATAGAGCGGGAGCAGGGCTGCGGCAGTACACAGGAGT
Source organism: Flintibacter sp. (assembly GCF_046973065.1). NCBI lineage: Bacteria > Bacillati > Bacillota > Clostridia > Eubacteriales > Flintibacter > Flintibacter sp. Next base: position 5,056 of record NZ_JBKVXZ010000089.1, read on the forward strand.
CCTAAAAGAATCATCTAAACGCTCCTTTAACGGATAGGGATATGTTCTTCTTGTAAGCGTGCTTCAAAGTTGGAGAAATGGTCGGTCATGGCATCGACAAAGAAGGCCATCCGCTTCCTGCCTCTGGCATAGCATTTCAGTCCGCCCCGTGTCCGCTTTGCCCATTCCAGTTCTGAGAAGTTCCAGTGCTTTTTCAACAGGAAGCATTTCCGAATTGTGATATCGTCCCCCGATACCGTAACATCCCATACTCCTTTGGTGGGCGCCAGCATCAAAGGTACGCCAACCGCAAGGCAGATGAGGAAGATGTACCGCCAGTTGCCTGCGCCAATCACTTCCAGTCGGGCCAATGGATCAAATATGGAGATGTGCTCCAAATGTTCAACGTTTGGATAGAACAGCAGAACTGCAAGCAAAAAAAGCGGAAAACCGATCACCACAATCATCCCAAGATAAGCGATATCCTTCACAGTGCGGCAGGTGAATTGATGCAGAGATTTCGTGTGCTCCCGCTTTGTTTGATGTGACCACAGTGCTGCAAGGGCGGCAATACAAACATATATGCCAAAAAACTTCATGTGTCTCCTTTCTCCGATACAGGAAAACCAAAGCTGCGAAAAGTTCACTTCCTCAGAACCAAACGGATCACCTGATAAAGAAGGAATGGGATAGCCCCGAGCACGCCCAACAGAGTGTAGATGGGAAATGTGATGACTCCAAGCAGGAGCCTTCGTCCCGCATAGAGCCTCCACCTGTCTGCGATATGCTGATAGAACATCAAACCCGTTGGGACACCCGCCAGGAGCAGTCCTGCGCCGATGATATTGTTCAAAGGCTCCGTTGGTTCCGGAACAGGCAGGCCATGTTCTTCAAAATATGCGAGATAAGCTGGGTCCTCCTGCTCTCTGGCCTGGGTTACCGACACGAAATACCCCAGGATACACCCAATCAGCAGACATCCCGCCACCAGAAGCAGATGACTCCATTCTTTACGCATCCCATGCACTCCCTCCAGTGATATGGACAGATTATAGCATTAGAGTCGTTTTTCGTCATCTACTTTTTGCGGAATTTGAACAATCACAGGGAAAATCCATTATTTGTTCGATAGATAGAAAACCAGATCAACCTGAAAAACGCTCCCCTCTCCACACAAACCACATATTTCCTCCATGTTCACTCCATATTGCCCTGATATTCTTGGCCCATCCCATGCAGAAAGGAACAAGGCACAATGGAAATTCGTATCGAACATCTCAGTATGACCTATCCCAGCGGGAAGCAGGCACTAAAGGACCTGGATCTGGAACTCAAGGCGCCCAGTCTCATTGGTCTTCTGGGCCCCAACGGGGCCGGCAAGTCCACGCTGATGAAGCTGCTGGTGGCGGCGCTCCTGCCCACCAGAGGAGAAATTCTGGTGGATGGACAGCCTCTTGCCAGAACAGAGCGTCTGCTGAAAGCCCGGTTGGGATATCTACCCCAGGACTTCGGCCTGTTTGACGAGTTGACCGTCACACAATTTCTAGACTATATGGCGGCGCTGAAAGGAATCAAAGATCCCAAAACGGCCATTCAGAAAGCGATCCGGGAGGTCAATCTGGAGGAAAAGGCTCGGGCCAGAATCCGCACGCTCTCCGGCGGCCAGCGTCAGCGGGTGGGCATCGCTCAGGCGATTTTGGGAGACCCGCCCTTCCTGATTTTCGATGAGCCCACCGTGGGGCTGGACCCGGAGGAGCGCATCCACTTCCGCAATCTGTTCTCCCACGCGGCCCAGGACCGGCTGGTGTTGCTCTCCACCCACATCATTGAGGATGTGCAGTCCGTATGCGATCAGCTGGTGGTGATCGACCGTGGGCAGATTCTCTTTACCGGTACCCCGGAACAGCTGATCCGGTCTGCATCCGGCCATGTGGGGGTATTCTATGAGCAGGAGGCCAATCAGGAGAATGGGCTCCACATCACCGCCCGGGTGAACACCGCGCAGGGCGTTCGCTGTCGGGCGGTGGCAGATCAGCTCCCCGCCTTTGTTCAGCCGGAGGAGCCTACACTGGAGGACGCCTATCTCTATCTGATCTCCCGGGAGGCAGTACAATGAAGACGCTTCGACTGTTTCCTCTGGAGTTGGGGCGCCTGCTCCACAGCCGGTTGACCTGGCTGGTCATGCTGGTGACCGTCCTTGGCCCTGTGGCGGGCCTGTACCTTTATCAGCCGGCTGAGTCCACCATGAATTCCCTGTATCTGGCCAACCCCGCGATTGCCGGGGGCATTGCAGGCGGAATCCTGTTTGGACTGCTTGCCATCTTTGAACTGGATCGGGCCTGCCGCAGCCGGGCGGATGTTCTCATGGACGCGGCGGTGTCCCCACAGACCGCAGCCCTGACGCGGCTGCTGGCTCTGCTGGCCGCTGCCGTCCTGACCACAGCCCTCACCATGCTGGTGTGGCTTCCCATGAGCGC
>NZ_JBKVXZ010000090.1:0-7321 GCF_046973065.1 Flintibacter sp.
CCATACAATAATGCTTGCCGCTGCGAGGAAACGGGTCCTTGTACGGCAAGAGATTATTGGAGGGAAAACAACCATGAAAAAACTGATTGCCACAACGCTGGCTTTGGCTTTGACTGCCGCCTCTCTGGCGGGCTGCTCCGGTACTTCCGATGCCGGCTCCCAGAATGCGGTGGATGCGGACAAGATGTCCCAGACCCAGACCGCGAAGGCCCCCAAGTACGTGTTCCTGTTCATCGGCGACGGTATGAGCTATCCCCAGATCCAGTCCACTTCTGACTATCTGGGTGCTCTGAAGGACGAGGACTACTGGCAGGCCGAGCCCAGCCTGGACGACAACCAGGGCGCCAAGCTGGATGGCCCTGAGTACCTCAACTTTATGAATTTTGAGTCGGTAGGCTCCGCTGTTACTTACGACTCCAACAGCTTCTGCCCCGACTCCGCCTCCACCGCCACGTCCATCTCCACCGGACACAAGACCTATTCCGGCACCATCAACATGGACGAGACCGGCACCACTGCCTATGAGACCATTGCCAAGCAGCTCAAGGACCAGAAGAACTGGGAAATCGGCATCATCTCTTCCGTCAACCTCAACCACGCCACTCCCGCGGCTTTCTACGCCCACCAGGCCAGCCGCAACAACTACTATGAGATTGGCCAGGAGCTGATCGCCTCCGACTTTGACTACTTTGCCGGCGGCGGCCTGCTGTCTCCCACCGGTGAAGAGGAGAACCAGGACAACCTGTATGATCTGGCCAAGGAAGCCGGCTACACCGTGGCCATGACCCACGAGGAGGCCGAGGCTGTGGGCGCTGATACCGAGAAGGCCATTCTGGTGGACGAGAATCTGGCCGACGGCGACGCTATGGCCTACGAGCTGGACCGCACCGAGGACATGTGGTCTCTGGCTGACTACGTGGAGAAGGGCATCAAGGTGCTGGACAACGACAACGGCTTCTTCATGATGTGTGAGGGCGGCAAGATCGACTGGGCCTGCCACGCCAACGACGCTGCTTCCTCCATCCACGACACCATGGCTCTGGCCGACGCGGTGCAGGTGGCTGTGGACTTTGCCAAGGAGCATGCCGACGAGACTCTGATCCTGGTCACCGGCGACCACGAGACCGGCGGTCTGACCATCGGCTTTGCCGGTACCGACTATGACACCTACCTCAACCTGCTGGAGAGCCAGAAGATCTCCTTTGCCAAGTTTGACAGCGACTACGTGGCCAAGTACAAGGAGAACAAGACCTCCTTTGACGAGGTGATGGCCGATGTGACCGAGCTGTTTGGTCTGAAGACCTCCGGCGAGGAGGGGGACAAGCTGGTGCTCACCGACTATGAGCTGAGCCTGCTGAAGACCGCCTACGAGAAGAGCATCAACGAGAAGGACACCGGTATGGACGAGCAGCAGGAGTACGTGCTCTACGGCACCTATGAGCCTCTCACCGTCACCATCACCCACATCATCAACAACAAGTCCGGCGTGAGCTTCACCTCTTACAGCCACACCGGTCTGCCCGTGGCCGTGCTGGCTCAGGGTGTGGGCAGCGACGTGTTTAACGGTTACTACGACAACACCGACATCTACAACAAGCTGGCCGAGATGCTCAGCATCGCCTGATTTAAAACCTCAACCTTCGGCCCGCCCCGCCTGAGTCCAGGCGGGGCGGGTCCATATGTATCCTCTGTTTGGAGGAGGAAAGGAGTACGGCATGTCTCTGCGCAATCATGTTGTTGCAGTGCGGGCACTGGCGGCAGGGGTTCTGATATGGATCGCAGTTCAGATAGGCCAGGGCCTGTGGCTGGGAGAGTGGCGGTATGCTCTGAGCGGGGTGGTGGGAGGCCTGCTGTGGCTGACTCTGGTGGTGGTCCTCCCCCTGCGTAGCAGCATTGCTTTGGCCTGCCCAAGCTGCGGGTACAGCTATGGCCCCCGTATTCTGCTTAAAATGGCCTGCCCCCACTGCGGGGAGCCGGTACCCACAGATGTCTGTACCGGTCGGGGCATGATCGCGGTCCTGGTGTTGCTGGCCGCTCTGGTGGTGGGAAAGGAAGCCTACACCTGGCCCATGGCCCTGCCCAGCCTGCCCCAGGAAGAGGTGTCTGTTACCGTCCAGCGGAACGCATATCCCCTGGTGGAGAATTATGCGGCCTTTCCACAGACACAGATGGAGCACTATGTGCTCAAGCCCGGCACTCCGGAAGCGGAGAAGATGGCGGAGATCCTGTCTGATTATACCTACCGCCGGTGCTGGAAGACTCTGCGGGGAGATACCGCTGTCTCTGGGCTGGGGGAGGTGCAGTGCTATCTCAGCGGGACGAATTTTGATCTGAGCCTGTTGGGCAGCCGCTATGCCTTTATCAACGGTGCGGTCTATCAGATTGGTTTGGCAGGGGATGGGGCCGGAGCGGAGCTTGCCGCCCGGGTAGCCCAGGCCCTGGAATAAGAAAGAATCCATGGAGAAGGAGTTCGTTTTGTGAAACAGTATCTTTCCCGCAGGTCGGTCCGCTACCACGCGCCGGTGGTGGTGTGCCTGCTGGCTATTTTGATTTTGTTGTTGTTGCCCACCGGATTTGAAGGGGCGCTGGTGTACCAGGAGGCAGAGCGGTGTACCGCCCGGGTGCTGTCGGTGGATGACTCGGCCATCATCGATACCGGACTGGTGCGCTCCGGCGAGCAGCGCTGCCAGCTGGAGATTTTGGACGGTATGTTCCAGGGCCAGACGGTCTCCGGCGTCAACATGCTCAACGGCTCTCTGGAACAGGACAAGGTGTTCCAGCCCGGGGACAAGGCCCTGGTGGTGGTGAGCCATGATGGGGATACCATTACCAATGTCACCATGAGTGACCACTACCGCCTGAGCTGGGAGCTGGTGATGGCCATCGGCTTTGCCATTTTCCTCATTCTGTTTGCCGGACCCACCGGCGTGCGGGCCATCGCCTCCTTTGTGCTGACGGTGCTCACCCTGTGGAAGGTGCTGGTCCCCCTGTATCTCAAGGGCTATAACCCCATCTGGATCGGTCTGGCTATCACCCTGTTTCTCACCGTGCTCATCATCGCCCTGGTGTACGGCTTTGACCGGCGGTGCTGGGCCGCGGTGTCGGGCTCCTTTTTGGGCATTCTGGTCACCTGCGTGCTGGGTGTGCTGTTTACCGACCTGTTTCAGATCCACGGTGCGGTCATGTCCTACTCGGAGAGCCTGCTCTACTCCGGCTATCAGGACCTGAACCTGACCCAGATCTTCATGGCCTCCATCTTCATTGGAGCCTCCGGTGCCATCATGGATCTGAGCGTGGACATCACCTCGGCCGTGTATGAGGTGGTGGAAAAGTGCCCTGACCTCACCTGGTGGGAGGCCACCCGTTCCGGCATGAACGTGGGCCGGGCAGCTATGGGCACTATGACCACCACCTTGCTGTTTGCTTACTCGGGGGGCTATGTAGCTCTGCTGATGGTGTTTATGGCTCAGGGTACTCCGGTGGAGAACATCCTCAACTACAAGTATGTGGCTGCCGAGCTGATCCACACGGTGATCGGTTCCTTCGGCCTGGTGACGGTGGCTCCGTTCACTGCACTGTGTGCAGGCGTGTTTCTCACCCGGCGGGAGAAAAAAGAAGCGGCAGCTGAGCCCCAGCAGCAGTGCCCCTGAAAAAAGACCAAAAGGAAGGCCTGTTGGCCTTCCTTTTCTTTTGTGTAAGGAGGGAAACTGCCCCTTGTTTTTCCAGCCAAAATCGCATAAAATATATAAGATATTGCGGCGGCAGCCGGGAACCCTTTACAGAAGCGGCGGACCAGTGTATAATACCTCCACTGTTTTTTCGCCGGACCTGGGGAAGCGCCCCTGCCCGGCATATTGCAGACAGAACCACGGAGGGACCCATGGAAAAAGATGTAATCATCTCCATTAAGGGGACACAGAAATATGAAAATGCCGATCAGGATGTGATCGAGCTGGTGACCGAGGGTCGTCTGGAGCGGGAGGGCGGCAGCTATACCCTGTCCTACCAGGAGAGCGAGCTGACCGGGTTGGAAGGGACCTTGACCACCTTCCAGATCGAGCCCGAGCGGGTGACCTTGCTGCGAGTGGGAGAGTATAACTCCCAGATGGTATTTGAAGAGGGACGTCGGCACATGGCCATGTATAATACCCCCTACGGAGCCATGACTGTCGGGGTGAATACCCGACACCTGCTGGCTGAACTGGACGACCAGGGCGGCGACATTGAGATCGATTACGCCATCGAAATTGACCACGCCATCGCCGGTCGGAACATTTTTCAAATCAAGGTGAAGGAAGCTGACGGCATCAGCCTGAAGCAGTAAATATTATATTGTATCGGCTGGTTTTACCGGCCGGTTTGAAGAAGGGTGAGAATGAAATGTCAAATATGATCCAAGCGGCCCGGGCTCAGGTAGCACAGCTGACCCAGCAGGCCTATGAGAAGGCGGCCCAGGCCGGACTGCTCCCTGAGGGCGCCCAGGTGAAGGCCACCATCGAGATCCCCAAGGACACCGCCCACGGGGACTACGCCTCCTCCTTTGCCATGGCGGGAGCCAAGGCTCTGCACAAGGCCCCCCGTGCCATTGCTCAGGCCATTGTGGATAACCTGGAGCTGGAGGGCAGCTACTTCCAGAAGGTGGAGATTGCCGGCCCCGGCTTTTTGAACTTTACGCTGGGCCCCAAGTGGTACGGCGATGTTCTCTCCGCTGTGGAGCAGGAGGGCGCTGAGTACGGTGCCAACACCGAGGGCAACGGGGAGAAGGTCATGGTGGAGTTCGTCTCCGCCAACCCCACCGGCCCCATGCACATGGGCAACGCCCGCGGCGGCGTGCTGGGCGACACCCTGGCCAATGTCCTCAAGCGGGACGGCTGCAACACCTGGAAGGAGTTCTACGTCAACGACGCCGGCAACCAGATTCACAAGTTTGCCGTTTCCATCAATGCCCGGTACATGCAGCTCATCGTGGGCGAGGAGAACTTCCCCTTCCCTGAGGAGGGCTACCACGGCGACGACATCAAGGAGCTGGCTCAGGCTATCTACGAGAAGCACGGGGACAGCTGGAAGGACCTGCACGAGGAGGAGCGGCTGGACAAGCTGGCTGAGTACGGCCTGTCCGTGAACATCCCCCGCATGGAGTCCGACCTGAAGCGCTACGGCATCGTGTACGACCAGTGGTTCTTCGAGTCCTCCCTGCACAACAGCGGCTATGTGGCCGAGACGGTGGAGCTGCTGGAGAAGAAGGGCTGGACCTACGAGAAGGACGGCGCTTTGTGGCTTAACACCACCGAGCTTCTCAAGGAGAAGTTCATGCGGGAGGGCAAGACCCAGGAGCAGGTGGACAAGCTGGACCTGAAGGACGACGTGCTGCGCCGGGGCAACGGGTTCTACACCTACTTTGCCGCTGACATTGCCTACCACCGCAACAAGCTGGAGGTACGCGGCTTTGACAAGGCCATTAACATCTGGGGCGCCGACCACCACGGCCACGTGGCCCGTCTCCAGGCCGCTCTGGACGGACTGGGACTGGACGGCTCCCACCGCCTGGTGGTGGTGCTGATGCAGCTGGTCAACCTGATGCAGGACGGCAAGCCTGTGCGTATGTCCAAGCGTTCCGGCAAGACCATCGCCCTGCACGACCTGCTGGACGAGATCAGCGTGGACGCCGCCCGGTACTTCTTTAACTCCCGGGCCTCTACCAGCCCCCTGGATTTCGACCTGGATCTGGCCGTCCGGGAGGACAGCGAAAATCCCGTGTACTATGTCCAGTACGCCCACGCCCGGATCTGCTCCCTCATTGCCCGTCTGGCTGAGGAGGGCGCTCAGGTGCCCAAGGCCGGGGATGTGGACGCCGCCGTGCTGAACACCCCCGAGGAGCTGGCCCTCATCAAGGCTCTGGCCCAGTTCCCCGAGGAGATCCACCTGGCTGCCCGGGACTACGATCCCAGCCGCATTAACCGCTATTTGGTGGCACTGGCCGGTGACTTCCACCGCTTCTACAACGCCTGCCGCATCAAGGGCGAGGAGCCCCAGGTGCTGGGCGCCCGGCTGAAGCTGGCAGACACCGTGCGTTCCGTGCTGGCCAACGGCATGGGTCTGCTGGGTGTCAGCGCACCGGAGAAGATGTAATCAGAAAGGGAAAACCCTTTTACGCCGAAAAACACGCCCTCGCGGCGTGTTTTTTGGCAGAGAGGAGATTGTATGGCGTCAAATAAGCGGGAGCGCTTCCGGGAGCAGAAGGATTTTTTGCAGAAGAACCGAAATACCATCGTCTACCTCATCGTGCTGCTGGCTCTGCTGGGCAGCCTGATGGGATGGCGGCTGCTGCCCGATCAGGTCTCCGTCCAGGTGGCAGGCAGCGGCGTGGACGTGATCCGGCGGCCGAAAAATGTGATGCTGCTGGTCCATCTGGGGATGACCGGAGCTTTTTGCGCCCTGTTCTGGCGCTGGCCCCGGGAGATTGCCTATTTTGTGGGGGCGGTGATCAGCCTGCTGCTGGTATTTAACCTGCTGGCTGCCAATCTGGGGGTGGCCTGATGGAGCTGGAAAAGCTGAACAAGCTGCTGGAGGTGCGCACCCCCGGCCTGATGGATGCCACCGGGCGCTACGCCGTGCTGGTCCCTCTGGTGGAGAGTGAACAGGGGTGGCAGGTCCTCTACGAGGTGCGGGCCGCCAAACTCCATCGCCAGCCGGGGGAGGTGTGCTTCCCCGGAGGAAAGATAGAGGGGATGGAGAGCCCTGAGACCTGCGCCCTGCGGGAGACCTGGGAAGAGCTGTCCATTCCCCAAGATTACATCCGCCTGCTGGGGCGGCTGGATTTTATCGCCCACCGGGCCAACTTTATCCTCTATCCCATTTTGGGGGTGGTGGACCGGGCGGGTCTGGAGTGCATGAAGAAAAGCCCCGCCGAGGTGGAGGAGACCTTCCTGGTCCCTCTGGATCACCTGTGCAGCCATCCGCCTCTGGAGTATAGCTACAAGCTGATGCCTCAGCCGGGGGAGGGCTTCCCCTATGACCTGCTGGGTATCCCTCGGGACTACAAGTGGCAGCCCGGCGGGGAGAACGTGCCGGTCTACCCCTGGCAGGGAAGAGCTATCTGGGGTCTCACCGGGCGGATCACCCGGCATCTGGTGTCCCTCATCCGGGAGAGCGGGGGAGAGGCGGTCCATGAGTAAGCTGGAGCAGTTGGGCCCTTACCAGCTGGAGCAGCGGCCCGGAGTTTTCCCGCTGGGAAGCGATACCCTGGCTCTGGGACGGTTTGCCACGGTGCGCAAGGGCTGGCGGGTGTGCGACCTGGGGACAGGCAGCGGCGTGCTGCTGT
>NZ_JBKVXZ010000091.1:0-6913 GCF_046973065.1 Flintibacter sp.
CGGTAGGACTGGCCCGGGGCTGGATGGTACGTGGTTTTCAGGAGGAGCCGGAGCAGGTGGCCCAACTGGCCAACCGGCTGATCCTGAACGGCCTTTCCCTGTCTTAAGCGGAAATATTTTCCTGAATCGGTGCCGTTTTCCGCCTTTCGCCCCTTGTCACTTTTTTGGGAAAAGAGTAGAATATTTTTAGTGTGTGTATGTTATCCCTGCGGGAAACCATTTGTAAGGAGAGACGAGTTTTGAAACCTTCCAAAGTATGCGCCGCCATGCTGTGCGGCGTCTTTGGGGCGGCGCTTTTTACCACCCCGGCATTGGCTGCCGCGGCCCCCAATGACCTGCGGCACCACTGGGCTCAGACCCAGGTATACACCTTGATGGAACATGGCATTATCGCCGGCTATTCCGACCACACCTTCCGCCCGGACCAGCCGGTTACCCGCCAGGAGGCAGCAGGTCTGGTTTACGGCCTGTTGGAGGAGATGGGCGTGGAACTGGACGACGAGGCGGAGATCCCCGTCTTCGGCGGCACCACGGAGGATATCCCCCAGCAGGTGCTGGAGGACTGGGAGAAGTATCATAGCTCCCTCCAGCGTCCCAGCGAACCGGAGGAGGGGGAGGAAGAAACCACGATCCCCGGTGACGACGTGATGTTCCCCACCTATACCGACCTGGACGACAGCTGGGCAAAGGACAAGATCCTGTGTCTGGAGGCCAACGGCGTGCTGCCTGAGGACGGCACCGGCCTGTTCCGTCCTTTCCAGAACCTGACCCGGGGCGAGGCGGCTCAGATCCTGTATAACAGCATCTGCCGCTGGCCGGAGCTGTTTTCCCTCACCCCTGTGACCGAGTCGCCCGACATTCACGACATGGACGGACGGCCCGATGCGGAGGCCGTGCTGTCTCTGGCCCGGCTGGGTGTGGTATCCGGCCGCGGCGACGGCGGTTACTACCCCGACGACTCCATCTCCCGGGCGGAGTTCTCGGTACTGCTGCTGAATCTGGCAGGCTACCCTCTGATGACCGACGTGGAGTTTGATCCCCTGCCCGTGTGTACGGTGATCCCCACCCCCTACATCAGCCAGGTGTACCCCTCCGCGGCCTGGGTGGGCTGTGAGCCTACCTCCCTGCTTATGGGCCTGAAGGCCAAGGGCTACGCCCAGAATGTGACGCTGGATCAGTTCCTGGCCGACCTGCCTAAGACTTCTTCCAACCCGGCCAAGGGCTTTGTGGGCTCCCCCTACGTCCCCAGCGAGACTCTGCGCACCACCATCTATCCGGCTCCTCTGGCGGAGTACGGCCGGCGGTACGGCAATGTGAAGGACTTCTCCGGCAAGTCCGTAGAGGAATTGCGGGAGGAAGTACTGCTGGGCAACCCGGTGGTCATTTACGTCACGCTGTACTGGAAGCAGCCCTATTACCGCAATTTCAACATTGAGGGTACCACCCAGAGCCTGCTGCGCAACAACCACGCGGTACTGGTATGCGGCTATGACGCTACCACCCAATACTACTACATTGCCGATCCCTACAACATTGACGACCGCTACCACGACTACTTCTACTGGATCTCTGCCGATGTTCTGGATCCCCTGTATATGGTGCGGCAGCACGCGGTGGCAATTGAATAATCTGTTTTTTATGGGAAACGCCCGGGTATACCCGGGCGTTTCTTTTTGCTTTCCACGGAGAGAATGTTACTTTGCCCACGGCGGCAAAGTAACCAAAACGCCGCCGGGGACGGCTCCGATGAGCGCCTACGCGCAGCGGGCGCTTATAGTCGCCTTTCCCCGGACCCCATTTACGGGGGACGCCCTCTTGAAAGATAGACTCTTGCGTCCGGCGGCTCCGAAAACAAGACCTTGCCTCCTTCTTGCCCCGGGCCTTAGGCCCTATGTGTGCAAAATATGGTGGACAAGTGCGTTGAAATTACGCCGCCTGCCCTGGCAAAACCGTGGTAGTTGGGTCAATTACATAGGGCCGCACAGGCCTATAAATGGGATGTCTCCATCAAGCTTTGTTCCACATAGCGCTGCACCAGCTCTTCCACGGTGCAATGCTCCCAGCGGGCTATGTAGGCCAAGTCATGGGCTGTTCTATCGTCCAGTTCCACGGTAATTTTATAGCATTCCTCCTGGTTCATACCAACACATCCTTACACTATTATACACTAACTAGTGCAAGGTGCAATCACTTGTTTTTTAAAATCAGGTTGGATACACTAGGAGATGCAATCTGATGCAAGGTGGTGGGAAAATGGCGGAAGCGCTGTTGGTAAACCGCACCCGGTTTACTTCATCTTTAAAAAATGAACTGATGCGGGATTTTAACCGACTGGCGGAAGAAACCAGGATTCCAAAATCCCGTCTGATGGATGAAGCAATTGAAGATTTATTGAAAAAATATGAAAAACGGGTGGCGGAATAATCCGCCACCCGTTTTCCCTTATCGTTATCTTTTATAAAAAAGTGGGAGCGACGTAAAACGTCACTCCCACAAAAAACTTATTTACGGGCGCAGAGGCGAAACGAAGTTTCGCACAAAGTTCTTTTGCCTACCTTTCTTTCAAGAAAAGTAGGTTATCCGCGGACGGCGCGGGTACGAGCCTCCTTGCGGTCCTCCATTCTGGAGACAATGAGGGTACAGGCGGCGTCGCCGGTGATGTTGACGGTGGTACGGCCCATATCAAAGACACGGTCGATACCAGCCACCAGTGCAATGCCCTCGATGGGCAGACCCACGCTCTGGAGCACCATGGCCAGCATGACCATGCCCGCGCCGGGAACGCCGGCGGTTCCAATGGAGGCCAGCGTGGCGGTAAGCACGATGGTGACCATATCGCCCAGGGACAGGCTCACACCGTAAGCGGTGGCAATAAACACGGCGCACACGCCCTGATAAATGGCGGTACCATCCATGTTGATGGTGGCGCCCAGAGGCAGCACGAAGGAGGCTACTTCCCGGCGGGCGCCCAGGCGCTCGGTGCACTCCAGGTTAAAGGGCAGCGCGCCCACAGAGGAGGCCGAGGAGAACGCCATCATCATAGCAGGGGCCATTCCCTTGAAGAAGGCCAGCGGGGACAAGCCGCCCAGCAGCTTCACCGTGGAGGAGTAGACGATCAGCGCATGGAGGATATAGCCCACATAGGCCAGTGCCAGTACCGCCACCAGATCCCGCAGGATCATGGGTCCGTTCTCTGCCACCACAGGGCAGATCAGGCAGGCCACGCCGATGGGAGACAGCTTGATGATGAGGTCCATGATCTTCATGAACACCTCGTTGAAGCTGTCCACCACCTGAGCGGCCACCAGCCCCTTCTCCCCGGCCAGCAGGATGCCAAAGCCCAAAAACAGGGAGATCACAATGACCTGAAGCATGGTCGCGTCAACCAGAGGCTTAATCGCATTGGAGGGGAAGATGTTGACGATCACGGTCATAATGCTCTGTCCCTCGGGAGGGGTGTAGCTGAGGTCGGTGGTATCCAGCACATGGAACAGGCCCATACCAGTGGCTATATTGGCCAGGATCAGAGCCAGCACCACGGCAAAGGCGGTGGTACACATGTAATACACCACAGTCTTTCCGCCGATGGCGCCCACCTTGCTGATATCCTTCATGGAGATCACGCCAGAAGCGATGGAGAACAGCACAATGGGCACAACCACAAATTTTAACAGGTTCAGGAAAATATCGCCCCAGGGCTTGATGTAGTTTTTGGCAACGTCGATCCCCGCCCCATCGGGTACGTTCATCAGGATCAGACCGGCCACCACACCGACTGCCAGACCAATAAAGATCCAAAACGCCAGGGGCAGCTTCTTTTTGCTTGTCATGCAGCTCTCTCCTTCCGCTTCTTCACAAACGCATGTTTTTGTCCCCCGCCTTGCATTTTTGCGGGGCGTCCTCTTACTCTTTCAGTATACACACCTCCCCCGATTTTCTCAACCGTTTTTCCGGCTTTTCCTGAAATTTTTTTCAGATTTCACCCATACCCTCTCCCCTCCGCTTCCCGTTATTTCCAAATATTTTTTCCAATTTTGCATGTTTTGAATGTCTGTCATGCTTTTCCCGGGAAAAAAGAATTTTTTCCGGTCGACCTGCTTCGCCCTTTTCTATTCCAAAATATGGTAAACTATACTTGTAAATATTTCCCAGACAGGAGGGGTAGCGATGCAGCTGCTGCGGAAAAAAGGCATGCTGGACAGCACGCGGGTGCTGTTTCTGCCTGTGGACGACATTTTTTCTAATCCGGACCAGCCCCGGCGTGTCTTTGCCCAGGGAGATTTGGAGGAGTTGGCCCGGTCTATTCAGGCTCTGGGACTGCTCCAGCCGCTGACGGTACGGCGCACCGAGGGAGGTTGGGAGCTGGTGGCGGGCGAACGGCGGCTGCGGGCGGCCAAGCTGGCCGGACTGCGGGAGGTCCCCTGCCTCTCTCTGCAAATCGACAGCCAGCGCTCCTCCCTGCTGGCGCTGGTGGAAAACTTACAGCGCAAAGACCTGGACTTCTGGGAGGAGTCTTTGGCGCTGGACAAGCTGATCTCCACCTACCACCTCTCCCAGGAGGAGGCCGCCCGGCGAATCGGCAAGAGCCAATCAGCGGTAGCCAACAAGCTGCGGCTGCTGAAGCTCCCCCGCGAGGTGCTGGAGCTCCTGCGGGACGGCGGAGCTACTGAGCGCCATGCCCGGGCACTGCTGTGCCTGGAAGACGCCCAGCTTCAGCTCCAGGCGGCCCAGACCGTGGTGGAGCAGCATTTGACGGTGGCCCAGACGGAGGCTCTGACGGAAACGCTCCTTCTCCCCCCGCCGCCGGATCAGCCCGCCCGCCGTCCCCGGCGCACCTTTGTGGTCAAGGACGTGCGGCTGTTTTTAAATACCGTCCAGCGGGGGCTGACGCTGATGCGCACCGCGGGAGTCAACGCCCAGTGTCAGCGAGAGGACGGCGAGGAAGAAATTCTGCTTACCATCCGTATCCCCCGGTCCCCTGCCCGCGGATGACCTGTGGAGCGGCAGGGATGTTTCACGTGAAGCATCCCTGCCGCTTTTTCTTGTCCTGCCATTGTTTCACGTGAAACATCCCTAGCTTCTTTTCTTTGTTTCACGTGAAACATCGTTGCTTTGCCCAAGAGAAATGCAGGCAAACGGCTTGAAAGTGCGGGCCACGGTTGTTATAATGGAACTCTGGAATCACACCGCTGCTTACTTATATATAAAGGTAGCCCTGTGATGGCCTCATTTTCCGTCAGGAGGTAGCTGAATGGCCAGAATCATTGCCATTGTCAACCAGAAAGGCGGAGTGGGCAAGACCACTACCACCGTAAACATTACCGCATCCCTGAAAGCTCTGGGCAAACGGGTGCTGCTGTGCGATTTTGATCCCCAGGCCAACGCCACATCGGGCATGGGCGTGGACAAGAACACCGCCTCTCCCAACGTGTACGATGTGCTGATCAATGGAGCGGACCCCAAAAAGTCTGTGGTTTCCACCAAGTACGGCGACGTGATCCCCTCCAACAAGGCCCTGGCAGGGGCAGGCATCGAGATGATCGCCATCCCCGACCGGGAGCACCTGCTGAAAAAGGCGCTGGACAGCCTGGCTAAGAACTACGACTACATCTTTATCGACTGCCCCCCCTCCCTGGAGCTGCTCACCGTCAACGCCCTGTGCGCGGCCCACTCTCTCATTGTGCCCGTCCAGTGCGAGTACTACGCCCTGGAGGGTCTGAGCGACCTGCTGTCCACCGTGCGGCTGGTCAAGCGGGGCCTCAACCCCAAGCTGGCCCTGGAGGGCGTGCTGCTGACCATGTTCGACAGCCGCACCAACCTGTCTCTCCAGGTGGCGGAGGAAGTGAAGCGGCACTTCCCCGGTCAGGTGTATGCCACCGTTATTCCCCGAAATGTGCGGCTCAGCGAGGCTCCCAGCCACGGCATGCCGGTGACCGACTACGATCCCTACTCCCGGGGCGCGGAGGCCTATCGGTCTCTGGCGGAGGAAATGGCATCCGCAGAGGGCTGACCCCCTCTCCCCTACGGCGGCGCTGCCGCCTATGATCTTTGATCTTTGATTTTGGAAAGCGCTGAACCACAGGTCGTATCCCGTTGGCCCAGCCCTTTCTTACTGGAAAGGAAGGTGTACCATGGCAAAACGAAAGACCGATCTGGGACTGGGTCGGGGACTCAACGCCCTACTGGGCGACCCGGAGCTGCCCGCTCAGGGAGAGGGTTCCATCTCTTTGCCCATCTCCCAAGTGGAACCGGGTCTGAACCAGCCCCGGAAGCGGTTTGATCCGGAGACGCTCAGCGATTTGGCTGAGTCCATCCGCGTCCACGGCATTATCCAGCCCCTCACGGTACGGCGGCTGGCTTCCGGCTACTATCAGATCATCGCCGGCGAACGGCGGTGGCGTGCCGCCAAGCAGGCCGGTCTCACCGAGGTGCCGGCCGTCATTATTGAGGCAGACGACCGCAAGGTGATGGAGCTGGGCCTCATTGAGAACCTTCAGCGAGAAGACCTGAACCCGGCAGAAGAAGCGCGGGGCTATCAGGTGCTGATGGAGGAATACGGTCTGACTCAGGAGCAGGTGGCGGAGGAGATGGGCAAATCCCGTCCTGCCATTGCAAACACCCTGCGTCTGCTGGCTCTCCCCGAGGATGTGCTGAAGCTGGTGGAGGAAGGAACTCTGTCTGCCGGCCACGCCCGGGCCATTCTGGGCGCGCCTACCCAGGCCATGCAGCGCCAGGCTGCCAAGCAGGTCATTGCCCACGGCCTGTCCGTGCGCCAGACCGAGAGTCTGGTCAAGGCACTGCAGAAGCAGCCGGCGGAGAAAAAAGCCGCCAACAATGAGATTGCCCTGTACCTGGGAGAGCTTGAAAAGTCCCTGTCCAGCAATCTGGGCCGGAAGGTGACCATCTCCCACCA
>NZ_JBKVXZ010000092.1:0-5798 GCF_046973065.1 Flintibacter sp.
GAATGTTCAGGCTCTCCGCGGGGATGGCCTCGCTCAGGGCCTTCTTGGACTGCTCCACGCCCAGGTGGGGCAGCAGGTCGTCAATGGTGAACTTGGGGTCTCCTTCCCCATTGCCCACGGAGACGCGGATCACATCCCCGTTTTTCAGAGCCACCACACCGTGGAGCTCCAGAGGGATGGTTACCCACTGGTACTTGCGCAGGCCGCCGTAGTAGTGGGTCTTAAGGAACGAGAGCTCGTCAGCCTCATAGAGGGGGTTCTGCTTCAGATCCAGACGGGGAGAATCGATGTGGGCCGCGCCGATGTTGGCGCCCTTATCCAGATTCTCCTGACCCATCACCGCCAGCATCACCGCTTTCCCGCGGTTCACCCGGTAGATCTTGTCTCCGGGCTTGAGCTCCATGCCCCGCTCATAGGGCCGGAAGCCAGCGTCCTTCGCCAGCGCCACTGCCCGCTCCACGCACTCCCGCTCCGTCTTACCTGCATCCAAAAACTGCTTGTAACCGGTGCAGTAGGCCTCCAAGGGCTCCATCTCCTGGGGATTCATACGGTCGTAGCCGTTCTTCTTATTGTAGCACAGGGCTTTACGCAGCTCCTCGCCCCGGGTCAGTTCTTTTTTCTCATCCATTGGGAAAACCTCCTTCGTGCCTTTATTGTATGTGTTCCTATAAAATCGATTCTACCAACGTTTTAGCCCGAAGAGCGAATTCCTCCGCCTGGGCGCAGTCGTTATATAAGGTATGGTCGCAGCCTTCGGTAAAGTAGTCGTCGCTCTTCTGGGCCTTGACCCGGGACCAGGCGTACTCCTCCGAAATGCGCTCCCGGGCCATGATGCGCTGCACCCGCACCTCCTGGGGCGCAATCACCGCAATGGTGGCGTCACAGAGCTTGGCCAGCGAACTCTCCAGTAAGGCAATGGCATCAATGGCCACCAGTTTCCTTCCCTTGGCGCGGTACTCCGAGAGCAATTCCTGGGTGCGCCGCACTGTGGCGGTCTGGGCGATGGTATTGAGCTTTGCCAGCTTCTCCGGGTCTCCAAAAACGATGGTCCCCAGCTTTTTCCGGTCAACGGCCCCGCTCTCGTCCCGCAGAGGGCCAAAAGCGCTCTCCAGCATCCCCTGTAATGTAATATCACGTTCCAGAAGGTCGTGGTACACGGCATCGCAGTCAATGACTGCGCCTCCCAGCTTTTCGATCTCCCGCAGCGCGGTGGTCTTCCCTGCCCCGGTGGGGCCGGTGATGCCAATAATGGTCATGAGAACATCTCCTCACTTTTCATAAAACAGCTGACGCACCGACTGAGAGGTCAGATATTTTACCCAGATTCCGAGCATAGCCGCCAAACCCACACTGATCATCCCTGAGGCCAGCTGCTTTGCACAGATGGTGCAGGCGGCAGACACAAGGATACTAAGCCCTTCCCCGCAAAGGATGCCGCCCCACACATAGATGCTGCGGAACCAAAGGCTCAGAAAAACTGCCGCAGAACCCAGCGTTCCCGCAAAGGCAAGGACCTGGAAAGGCTCGCCTCCATGCAGTTGACCTGCCGCTGCCACCGCCAGCCAAACTGCCAGGCGAATGAGAGCCATGGTCCGGTATTGGTCGGAAGGTGTTTGCTCATGCGACTCTTTGGAATCCGTCCCCGTCCGAGCTCGGCCGGTCAGCTGGTCCAAAGCAACCTCATAGAGATCAGCCAGGGCCTTTAGGTTATCCACTCCCGGCTCTGCCTTGTCCGTCTCCCATTTTGAGATGGTCTGACGGGACACGAACAGCGCCCGGGCCACATCCTCCTGGGACAGTTCCTTCTCTTTTCGCAGTCTTTGTAGGTTTTCGCCCAGCGTCATATCGATCACCTCGGCTTCAGCGTACCGGAAGGGCGTGAAACCGTCAAGCAATTTTCATGCAACCTAAGGTTGCAGCCCTTGGGGCACAAGGGTTTTAAACCTGGATAATATGAAATCCCGCCGCCTTGTTCAGTCGGTTGGCAATAGCCAGGCCAATACCGGTGGTGTCGGGGCACTGGGCCCAGATGGCAGGCACGCTGGTGTGGTCAAAGGAGCGCAGGGCGTCAAAGATATGCCGGGCCTGCTCCTCCTTATCCCCTGCCGGACCCAGGTCCATGACGGGCCTCGTCTCAGACCGTCTCATGAACAGAGGCAAAAACTCGTCAAAACAGATGATCCCGTCCTCCGCCCCGGCGTGGGCGGCGATATACTCCGCACTCTTTTTCGGGTCGCCAGTGACCACGGTAACCGGAGCCTTGGGGGCGTAGTGGCGGTACTTCATGCCGGGCGCCTTGGGCTGCTCCCCGGCTCCCATGAGACGGGTGACCGCCGGGTCCACTGCCACCTCCCCCAGCACTGCCTCCAGCTGCTCCAGGGTGATGCCGCCGGGCCGCAGCAGTCGGGCGTGAGTTTCGGTGAGATCGATAATGGTGGACTCCACTCCCACGGAGCAGGGACCGCCGTCTACGATAGCGTCGATCTTCCCATCCATGTCCTCCAGCATATGCTGGGCGGTGGTGGGGCTGGGCCGACCGGAGGTATTCCCCGAAGGGGCAGCCACCGGCACTCCGGAGGCCGCAATGATCTCTCTGCACAGAGGGTGGGCGGGACAGCGCATACCTACCGTATCAAGCCCGGCCGTCACCGCGTTGGTGACGATGTCCTTCCGCTTTAAGATCATGGTCATGGGGCCGGGCCAGTAGGCTTCTGCCAGCTGATAGGCTGTCAAGGGAATATCCTTGCAGTACCTCTCCAGCCAAGAGGCATCTGGGATATGTAAGATGAGAGGGTTATCCTGGGGACGGCCCTTGGCTTCAAAAATGTGAGCCACAGCCTCCTCGTTAAGGCCGTTGGCCCCCAGACCGTATACCGTCTCGGTGGGGATACCCAGCAGTCCACCATCCCGCAGGATGGCAGCTGCCTCATCAATATCATGTTCTGTCAGTCGCTTTGTATTCAACGAAAAGACTCCTTACTTATTACGCTCAGGCTTTCAAAATAAGGTCCAGCAGCTCCTGGGGCGTGGAGACGATCACGTCGGCTCCCGCCGCCTCCAGCTCCTCCCGGCTCCGAAAGCCCCACAGCACGCCACAGCCGGTGAGGCCGCCGTTTTTCGCCGTGTGGATATCCACGTTGCTGTCTCCCACAAACAGGGTGTCCTCCTGGGTGGCCCCCAGGCGGTCCATCAGCTTATGAAGGAGCGTGGGGGCGGGCTTGGTGGGCAGGCCGGGCAGCGCCCCCTGAACCACGGGGAAAATTCCCGGGTAATAGTGCTCCACCACTGGACCGGCCATCACGTCCGCCTTGTTGGACAGTACCGCGATGGACACCCCAGCCTCCCGCAGAGCCTTGGTCACCTCGGGCATGCCGGCATAGGGAGCGGTCTTGTCCTCCTTGTGGACGCCGTACCAGTCCATAAACTCCTGAAACGCCTGATCCAGCACTTCCTGGCTGGTCCCCTGGGGAGCAAAGCGCTCCACCAGCTTGGGGATGCCATTACCCACCATCAGCTTGAACTCAGCCACCGTGTGGGTGGGCCAGCCGTGGAGGGTACACACGTGGTTGCCGGTGTCCGCCAGATCGTCGATGGTGTTAAGCAGGGTGCCGTCCAGGTCAAAGATTACATGCTTGTACATGGGAAAAGGACCTCACTCGTAAATGCCGATTTCCATGCCGCCGATTTCCACGGCGGTCTCTTTGGAAAAGCCAGCCCGCTGCAGATAGGCCTTCACCGCCATCTGGGCGTGCTTGGGGTTGACCTTCTCGTCCTCCAGGTCCAGATCCAGGCGGTTGTCCTCGCCGCCGCACACCACGCCGGTGTCGTCCAGAACCTCATTAAGCTCGCCCACGAAGTCCGCCAGAGTCAGTCCTTCGGGCAGTTCTTTATAGTGGATATACAGTTCCATGTGATAAACTCCTATCTATTGTTAATTGGTATCGCTTGACTGAAGACGTTCCGCCTGATCGGCGGCAGCCAGAGCGTCGATGACTTCGTTGAGGTCACCGTTCATGATGTTGTCGATCTTGTAGAGGGTCAGGCCAATCCGATGGTCGGTGACCCGTCCCTGAGGGAAATTATAGGTACGGATGCGCTCGTTGCGCATGCCGCTGCCCACTTGGCTTCGCCGCTGGGCGGTATACTCGCTGGAGATCTTCTCCTGCTCCGCCTCGTAGAGCCGGGAGGCCAGAATACGCATAGCCTTGTCCCGGTTCTGGAACTGGCTGCGTTCCTGCTGACACTCCACCACGGTGCCCGTGGGCTTATGTATCAGGCGCACGGCGGAGGAGGTCTTATTGACGTGCTGGCCTCCCGCGCCGGAGGAGCGGAACACCTGCATCTCAATGTCAGCGGGGTTGATCTGCACGTCAGCAGTCTCCATCTCGGGGAGCACTGCCACAGTCACGGTGGAGGTGTGCACCCGGCCGCCGGATTCGGTCTCCGGCACCCGCTGCACCCGATGGACTCCGCTTTCAAATTTTAAGCGGGAGTAGGCTCCGTCTCCTTCAATCGTAAAGGAAATTTCCTTCACACCGCCTAGCTCTGTTTCGCTGACGCTGTCCACCTCGGTCTTCCAGTGGTTGGCCTCGGCAAACATGGAGTACATGCGGTACAGGGAGTGGGCAAACAGGGCAGCCTCCTCGCCGCCTACGCCCGCCCGAATCTCCACAATGACGTTTTTGTCGTCGTTGGGGTCCTTGGGCAGCAACAGGATCTTCAGCTGATGCTCCAGCCGCTCCAGCTCCTCTTTGGACTGCCGCCACTCCTCCTGGGCCAGCTCTTTCATCTCGGGGTCACTGAGCAGGCTCTCAGCTTCCCGGTGGCTCTGCTGGGTACGGAGGTAGGTGCGGTAGGTCTCCACCAGAGGCTGGAGCTCGGTCTGTTCCTTATTCAGTTTGGCCACCAGAGCCGGGTCCTCGTAGGTCTCGGAGGCGCTCAGGCGGGCCTCGATCTGGCTGTATTTGGCCTCAATGGCGGCCAGTTTGTCCTGCATAGCTTCGATCTCCTAACTTCTAGCTCCTACTTGTCCAGGAAGAAAGACTTCACCAGAGCCAAAGGCTCCCGAATATACATCTGGATGCGGGATGGGACGTGGCTGGTGGGGGCGGCCAGGGTGGAGACGTGACCGTAGCCAAACCGCTCAGCCAGCATCCGGGACCGGGTAAGGTGGAAGCCATTGGACACCACCAGCACTCCCTCCTCCCCTACGTCCACACCCTGCTCTTCCAGCAGTTCCCGGGAGTAGATGAGATTTTCTTTGGTATTGCTGGACTCATCCTCCAGCAGGATCTGGTCAGCGTCTACCCCGTGTTCCTCCAGATAGTCCGCCATGCAGGCAGCCTCGGAGGTGGGCTCGTTGCTTCCCTGGCCTCCGGATACTACCACAGTTATATCCGGGTGGTCGTCCAGATAGTCCAGAGCGGTGTCCAGCCGATCCTGGAGCAGAATAGAAGGCTCGCCCCCGGGCATCACCCGGCAGCCCAAAATGATCATCACCTGGGGGTCTCCCGACACATGGTCGTAGGCCCCGTACATCACCGCGCCAAACAGTCCCGCAAAACACAAGATTCCTGCCAGTACCAGGGCCAGCAGTATCTTGAGCCATCGCCGCGGCTGCTTTCCACGGTATCCTGCCATAGGTGGGCCTCCCCTCTGGTTATCCTTCGCCCCGGGCCTCTTCCAATTGGGCGGATAGCTCCTCCCAACGGCCGTAGAGCTTTAAAATTTCCTCCTCCAGGGCTTCTTTTTGTTCGTAAAGCTCCTGGAGCTTCAAATAGTCGGCGGCGGCCTCCTCC
>NZ_JBKVXZ010000093.1:0-5651 GCF_046973065.1 Flintibacter sp.
GCCTACGCCTACGCCAACTTCCACCAGCGCTTCATCCGGGGCCACGTGACCCTGGTGGGCTGCCCCAAGCTGGACAGCGTGGATTACAGCGAGAAGCTCACCGAGATCCTGATGCGCAACGACGTGAAGAGCGTCACCGTAGTGCGTATGGAGGTGCCCTGCTGCGGCGGCATCGAGCTGGCGGTGAAGAAGGCCCTCCAGGCCAGCGGCAAGATGATCCCCTGGCAGGTGGTGACCATCGGCACCAACGGAACGATTTTGGATGAACTTTAATTGAGAAGCAAGAAAGCCCTCCTGCAAGGAGTTCCGTCGCCCGAAGGCGACGGAATAAAATGAAATTTTGTCATTTTCGGCGACATGCGCGTGGAAAATGACACTTCTCGCGCAAGGCGGGCCGACTTTTCTGTAAGGAATCGAGGCTCGCCTTGCGTGCAATTCTTCTCGAAAAAGTGGCTATGCCACTTTTTCGACCGTGTAAACCGTCCCGGCATTGCCGGGGCGGTTTTTTGCATAATTCTTCCCCTCCAGGCAAACACTAGCCGGGAAAGGAGGGGTTCCATGGCTACATTTCAGCCCAAAGCCCCAGACACCGGTCCCCACCCGCGGCGGGAGCCCCGGTACGACCGCCCTCTCACCCTGGAGAATCTAGAGGCGGTGTTTCAAGGCTGCGCCGACTTTATGAAGCGGGAGGTCTACCTCCACGGGGACCGGGAGCGGGTGGTGACGGTGTGTTACCTGCTGGGTATGACCCGCAACGAGCGCCTGAGTGACTATATCCTGCGCCCTCTGGCCCAGGACGACGCTTTAAGCCGGGTGCCCATGGACGAGGTGTTCAAGCGCCTGCGCTACGGCGCCCTCTATAACCTGGCCGCCCTGGTGCGGGAGACGCTGGATGAGGTGGCCGACGACCTGGTGGCGGGCAGCTGTGTGATCTTCTTTCCCGGGAAAAGTCAGGCACTCACCTTCCCGGTGGTCACGGAGGAGAAGCGGGGAGTGGGGGAGCCATCCAACGAGCCCGCCCTCAAGGGGGTGCGGGAGTCCTTTGTGGAGTCCATCCGCACCAACACCTCCATGGTCCGCCGCCACATGAAGGCCACCCAGCTGAAGGTTGAGGAGGAGATCGTGGGGCGGCAGTCCCGCACCCAGGTGGATATCCTCTATCTGGACGGCATCGCCGACCCGGACACGGTGGCCCAGGTCAAGCGCCGCTTGCGGGATATCGACATTGACGGGGTGGAGGCGGCGGGCAACATTGAGGAGTACCTCACCGACCACCTGAACACCCCCTTCCCCATGATGCCCTACACCCAGCGGCCCGACCGCTTCTGTCAGGGGCTTTTGGAGGGGCGGGTGGGAGTGATGGCCGACGGGCTGCCCTTTGCCTGGATGCTGCCGGGTACCATCGACCAGTTCTTCAAGACGGGGCAGGACCGGGCCTTTCACTGGATGACGGCCTCCGCCCTGAATCTGATCCGGTGGTTCTGTGCCGTCATCACGGTGCTGGTGCCGGGGCTTTATATCGCCCTAGTCACCTTTCACCCGGAGGCCATCCCGGTGAAGCTGGCCCTGTCCATTGCTGCCGCCAAACAGGAGGTGCCCTTCTCCACCGTCTTTGAGGTGCTCATCATGCTGCTGGCCTTTGAGGTCCTCCAGGAGGCGGGGTTGCGCCTGCCCAGCCCCATCGGGGCCACGGTGTCCATTCTGGGCGGACTGGTGGTGGGCAACGCGGCGGTGGAGGCCCACATCGTCTCCCCGGCGGTGCTCATCGCCGTGGCCATTGCGGGGGTGGCTGGGTACACCATGCCCTCCCAGGACTTTGCCTCCGCTCTGCGGCTGTGGCGCTTTCTGCTGGCCATCGCTGTCAGCATCGGCGGACTGTTCGGCCTGGCCGCGGGATGCGCTGCCCTCATTTACCATCTGGCGGGTTTGGAGACCTTTGGGGTGCCCTACCTGGCTCCCTTTACCAACGGAGCGGGACAGCCCCGGGGCCATCCCAGTCTGCTGCGTCTGCCTCTGCCCCGTATGAAGTGGCGGGATGGGGCCAAGAATACCAAAAATCGGAGGAATCAGCGGTGAGAGTGACGTTGACCGCCCTGGCTCTGGCCGGGATGCTGCTGCTCAGTGGGTGCAGCGCCACCCTGTTGCCCTACGCCCGGGAGATGGGGGATATGGCCCTGCTGCGCACCATGGGTGTGGACGCAGGGGAGGGGGACTACCAAGTGGAGGTCACCGTATCCACCGGGAAGCGGGCCTACGGTCTCCAGGGAGAGAGCCAGCCCTCTCTGGTTCTCTCTGCCCAGCGGGAGTCCCTCAGCGCCGCCTGCCTGGCCATGCAGGGCCTCAGCGACAGCTATGTGTTTTACGGCTATGTGGACCAGCTGCTGCTGGGGGAGGGGCTGATCAAGCGGAGCGTGTGGCCGGTGTTGGACTACTTTGCCCAGGACGCCCAGCTGGGACTGGGCGTGCAGCTGTGGGTGGTGCGGGGCGGAACTGCCGCCCAGGCAGTACAGGCCGGAGGTGAGAGCGGTGTAGAAAACCGCCTGTCCACCCTTCAAACGGACAGCGAGATGGGCGCGGCAGGAGCCAGCCGCACGGCGGGGGAGGTGTTCTCTGACCTGCTGGAGCGGGGCAGCGCCTATCTGCCCGCTCTCCGCGTCCAGGAGACCGACCAGGAGGGGCAGACCGCCCTGCTGGAGGCCGGGTACGCCGTGTTAAAGGACGGTATACTTGCAGGCTATCTGGAGGGAGAGAGCGCCAAGGGACTAGAGCTGCTGGTCAACCAGGCGCCCTCCGATGTGCTGGAGGTCCCCCTGTCCCAGGGACGGGTGGTAGTGCGGGTCACCGGCTCTGCCCTGGTGTGTACGCCCAAGATGGAGAATGGACAGCTCACCGCTGTGGACCTGAACTGCTGGGTAACGGCCGAGGTGGCCGAGGTGGAGGGCGAACTCAGCCAGGAGGATCTGGAGCAGGTGAAGCAGGCGGTGGACAGCCGTCAGCAGCGGCGTATCACTCAGGCTCTGGAGCGCCTCCAAAGCTGGGGCGCGGACTGTGTAGGCCTGGGACAGCGGCTGGCTATGGCTGACCCTGCCCGGGGCGAAAAGCTGTTGGAGCAGTGGCCGGAGGTGTTTTCGTCCCTGCCGGTGCAGGTGTCGGTGGAGACTTCGCTGACCAGATTGTTATTTATGGAGAAGTCGTGAGAGAGGGTTCCGCCCTGCGGAGGAGACGATGTGCCTTTCTGAACGATCAGAAAGGCACGAAAGAATCGCCGGGGGACGGCTCCGATGAGCGCCTTCGCGTAGCGGGCGCTCATAGTCACCTTTCCCCCGGCCCCCTTTTTACGGGGGTGTGTCCCTCTGGCCTTTGTGTAATCCCCGGCGGGCAAAATCAAGACCTGTTTCCGTCCTATTCTCGGCCCACTGGGGCCTTTTGCCATCAAAATTTGTAAGTGCCTACTTCTATCGTACACCGCCTCCTGCATCCCTACCTGTTTGGTGCGGCCGTCATCAATGGCCCAGCTGCCACAGTTATGCCGGAGTAGGCGGTGCCCGTACAGCGCAGACACTTTTAAATTTCCGCCCAGTAGGGGCCTGTGCCCCCGAGGCAAGAAGAATCACAGATCTTATCTTTGCCCGCCGGGAGGTCATGACCAATCTCCCTGGCAGGCGTCCCCCGTAGCTGGGGGTCCGGGGGTGAGAGACTATGAACACCCGCCGTTGGGCGAGGTGTTCATCGGAACGTAACCCCTGGGGCATTTTTGGTTCCTTTTTGGGCAAACAAAAAGGAACCCGCCCCGCAGGGCGGAACTCTGCTTTTGAATTATAAATCCAAAGGAGAACCACCATGCAACACCGCCAAACCATCTCCCAAACCCAGCTGTGCGCCCTGCTGTGGGCCTCTCTGCTTGCTCCAGCGGCGGAGCTGCTCCCGGCCGTCACCCTGCCCTGGGCGGGCAAGGCGGCCTGGTTTACCACGCTGCTGGCCTTTCCGGTGTTGGCGGCGGTGGGCTGGGTGCTCTCCCATGCGGCTTGGCGGCGGGATGGACTGCCTCAGATCATCCGCGCCGGGTTTGGTCCCGTCGTTGGCCGGGGGATTTTACTTTTATATATGGTATGGGGGGAATTCCTCCTGGCCCTCCGCCTGCGCCTGTGCGCGCAGCGTCTGTTGGCCTCGGGGGAGCGGGACGGCTCTTTGTGGTTTTATCTGCCGGTGGCCGCTCTGCTGGCGCTGTGGATGGCCCGGGGAAAGCTGGCTGCCTTTGCCCGGGCTGGGCAGGTGCTGCTGGCCGTGGTGCTGACGGCTGCGGCGGTGGTGCTGGGCCTGGCACTGTTCCAGGTGCGGCCGGAGCATCTGCTCCCTCTGTGGTGGCAGGACGCCCTGCCGGTAGCCAGCGGTGTTTTGCCTGCCGGCGGCGTGTTAGGGTGGGGCATGTTTGCTGCCTTCCTATTAGGAAACACAGAACCCGCCAAACATTCCAGGCGGGACTGGCTCGTTTGGAGCGGCGTAGGCTGCCTGCTGTTGTCCCTGGAGCAGCTGGTGGTGGTGGGAAATCTGGGCGAATCTCTGGCCCAGCGCCTCCACAGCCCCTTCTTTGCCCTGGCCAAGAGCGTGGGGGTGGAGGGAGCCTTCCAGCGGGTGGAGAGCATTGTGGCCGCGCTATGGATCTTTGGCGATCTGGCTCTGCTTGGGGTGATCCTGTTTGCCCTTTGGGAAATGGCCCGAACGGTATGGAAGAAAGCAGAGCAGAAAACGGTGGTAACAGCCGCCGTTCTCCCTGCGGTAATTATCAGTATGGCCGCCTTTCCCGATGGGGTGGAAGCGGAGGCTGCCGGACGGGGTATTGTATTGGTAGGGAACCTGATTTTAGGTGTCGCCCTTCCTGTGTTTGGAGCAGGCGCAGCTGCGTTGGCAAAAAGAAGCGGTCATAAAGGCACATCTTGTGGGTGAAAACTAGGAAAAAGGGGACATCTTGTTGCTATTTTTCATCCAGGAAAAAAGATGAAAAAAATTGAAAAAAACAGTTGACAATCCGGGGTCAGTCTGATATTATAAGCAAGCGCTCGACGCGGGGGACAAATCCCTGAGCTGAGCGAGGTTTTCCAAATCAAAAGCGAGCTTGAATGAGAGAACAAAAAACCACCTGACGGTGCGAAAAAAGTTCTTGACAAGCGAACTGAGATGTGGTAAACTAATTGAGTCGCCTGTGAGGGTGACGAAACAAGGAGAAGCCTGCCGGGCTGACCTGAGAGCTGAAAAAGTTTGAAAAAACTTCAAAAAAGCTCTTGACAAGGTCGAAACGGTGTGGTAAAATGAACTCCCGACGCTGTAAAGCGGTGTGTACCTTGTAAATTAAACAACGTGACAAACACGAAGCACCAAATTGGATTTGGTTGTTCAAACAAGCTTAGCTTGAAGGACAATCGTTAAATTTCTTTGAAGCTAGTTTTTAAGCTTCAATAAAGTGATTTGAAGAGCTTTGGCTCTTTAGATACCATTTTATTGAGAGTTTGATCCTGGCTCAGGATGAACGCTGGCGGCGTGCTTAACACATGCAAGTCGAGCGAAGCGCTTTTGCGGATTTCTTCGGATTGAAGCAACTGTGACTGAGCGGCGGACGGGTGAGTAACGCGTGGGTAACCTGCCTCATACAGGGG
>NZ_JBKVXZ010000094.1:0-5436 GCF_046973065.1 Flintibacter sp.
GCACGTCGATGATCTTGTGCTTGACCAGCTCCTTGATGTTGGCGCGGGCGGGCTTCAGATACTCACGAGGATCGAACTTGTCGGGATGCTCGTTGAAGAACTGACGGATGGTACCGGTCATGGCCAGGCGCAGATCGGAGTCGATGTTGATCTTACACACGGACATGGAAGCGGCCTTACGCAGCTGCTCCTCGGGGATACCCACGGCGTCGGGCATCTTGCCGCCGTTCTCGTTGATCATCTTCACGTAGTTCTGGGGCACGGAAGAGGAGCCGTGGAGAACGATGGGGAAGCCGGGTAGACGCTTGGAGACCTCCTCCAGCACGTCGAAGCGCAGGGGCGGGGGAACCAGGATGCCCTTCTCATTGCGGGTGCACTGGTCAGCGGTGAACTTGTAAGCACCGTGGCTGGTGCCGATGGCGATGGCCAGGGAGTCACAGCCGGTCTTGGCAACGAACTCCTCGACCTCCTCAGGACGGGTATAGGAAGCGGCGTGAGCGGCAACCTTAACGTCATCCTCGATGCCGGCCAGAGTACCCAGCTCAGCCTCAACCACCACGCCGTGGTCGTGAGCGTACTCAACAACCTTCTTGGTGATCTCGATGTTCTCCTCGAAAGGCTTGGAGGAGGCGTCGATCATAACGGAGGTAAAGCCGCCGTCGATGCAGCTCTTACAAGTCTCGAAGTCGGGGCCGTGGTCCAGGTGCAGAGCGATGGGAATGTTGGGGCACTCGATGACAGCAGCCTCAACCAGCTTCACCAGGTAGGTGTGGTTGGCATAGGCGCGGGCGCCCTTGGAGACCTGGAGGATCAGGGGAGCGTTGACCTCGCGGGCAGCCTCAGTGATACCCTGGACGATCTCCATGTTGTTAACGTTGAAAGCGCCGATAGCGTAACCGCCGTCGTAGGCCTTCTTAAACATCTCGGTAGTGGTGACCAATGGCATATTGACCATCTCCTTAATATTTTTTACGGCCCTTATTGTACCATTAACGATTGCAAAATACAAGGGTGCGTGTTATTATTTAGTAGAGAATTTTCCGCTAAAACTCTTTTGAAGTCTATTAAAGTTGTTTAGGAGGAAGCAAACATGAATCAACTCACCGGTGCTTGCATCATTGGCCAGTCTGGCGGCCCCACTGCCGTCATTAACGCCAGCGCTCAGGGTGTTATCCAGACCGCTTTGAAGGCGGACTGCATCACCCGCGTGCTTGGCGCCGCCCACGGCATCAAGGGCGTTCTGGAGGACAAGCTGTACGACATGGCTCAGGAGGATCCCGCCGAGCTGGACCTGCTGCAGTACACCCCCTCTTCTGCTCTGGGTTCCTGCCGCTACAAGCTGGCTGATCCCGATGTGGATGACACCGATTATAAGCGCATCCTGGAAATCTTCCAGAAGTACAACGTGCGCTACTTCTTCTATAATGGCGGCAACGACTCCATGGACACCTGCAACAAGATCTCCAAGTACATGCAGAAGGTGGGCTATGAGTGCCGCATCATGGGCGTACCCAAGACCATCGACAACGATCTGAACGGCACCGACCACTGCCCCGGCTTCGCTTCTGCCGCCAAGTATATCGCCACCTCCTGCGCTGAGGTGTGGCAGGACGCTCACGTGTACGACACCGGCATGATCACCGTGGTGGAGATCATGGGCCGTCACGCTGGCTGGCTGGCCGGCTCCGCTGCCCTGGCTTCCCTCACCGGCTGCGGCCCCGACCTGGTGTACCTGCCTGAGACCGACTTCGACATGGACAAGTTCCTGGCCGACGTGAAGGCGATCTACGAGAAGACCGGCAAGTGCATGGTGGCTGTCTCCGAGGGCATCCACTACGCCGACGGCACCTTCGTCTCCGAGGCTAAGACCTCTGCCACCGACGGCTTCGGTCACGCTCAGCTGGGCGGCCTGGCTGCTCTGCTGGCTGAGACCGTGAAGAACGCCACCGGCGCCAAGGTCCGCGGCATCGAGCTGAGCCTGCTGCAGCGCTGCGGCTCTCACGTTGCCTCCCGTACCGACGTCACCGAGGCTTGGCAGGCCGGCGCTGCCGCGGTTGAGGCCGCTGTGGCCGGCACCACCGACAAGATGGTTGCCTTCAAGTGCACCCGCGAGGGCGGCTACAAGTGCGAGACCGTGCTGCAGCCCCTGGACATCGTGGCTAACTTCGAGAAGAAGGTTCCCCGCGAGTGGATCAACGAGGCCGGCAACGGCGTCAAGCAGGAGTTCATCGACTATGTCCTTCCCCTCATCCAGGGCGAGGCCAACACTCCCAAGGAGAACTCCCTGCCCCGCTTCGCTCACCTGAAGAAGGTTCTGACCACTTCCATGTAATAACAATCGGGCGTCTGGCCAAAAGCCAGGCGCCCGTATTTTTTATAAGGTCTCCCCTGCCGGGGCAGACAAAGGAAAATGGGCGTCCGGTTTTCGGACGCCCATCATTATTATTCCTTTTTCTTTGCCATCGGTCCGGTTTTTCCCAGATAAACTGCGGTATCCTCCGGCAGGGATTTTTTCCGCAGGCCGAAGCGTACCAGGCGGCTGATGACGCTGTAAAACATAGCAAACACCGGCACACCCAGAACCATTCCGGCAAAGCCGAACAGGCCGCCGAAGAGCAGGATGGAAAACAGCACCCAGAAGGAGTCCAGGCCGGTGGAATCGCCCAGAATCTTGGGGCCCAGGATGTTGCCATCAAACTGCTGCAGAATCAGCACGAAAATGCAGAAGTATACGCACTGCAGCGGGCTCACCAGCAAGATCAGCAGCGCACAGGGGATGGCTCCAATGAACGGTCCAAAGAAAGGGATCACGTTGGTCACACCGATGATCACTGCCAGCAGCATGGGATAGGGGAATTTCAGCAGGTTGCAACACACCAAGGCAATGATGCCGATGATCAGGGAGTCCAGCAGCTTGCCGTTGATAAAGCCGCTCAAGATGCGGTAAGCACTGCGGGTCTCCTCCACCAGAAAGTCAGCGATCCGGGTAGAAAAGATGCTGTATGTGATCTTCTTGGTCTGGGCAGCAAATTTGTCCTTGCGCACCAGCACGTACACTGAGACGATCACAGCAATGAGCAGATCCTTAAGCAGCATCACAAGAGCCCACAGTCCGGCATATACGCTGGTAAATACCCCAGTCAAGCGGGGGAACAGCTCAGTTTGAAGCCATTCCATGGTGGCATCGGCAGATTGGAAGTTGCTGAGCAGTCCATTTTCGGTGAACCACTTCTCCAGCGACTCGGAAGCACTGTTATAATAGGGCAGCACCGCCTCCTGCAGGTCGGGATTATCCTGGAAGAAGTCCGTGAGCCACTGCTGCACACTGTCAATATAACCCGGGAAGGCGTTGACCAGACCTACAATACTGGAGTACAGCTGGGGCAGCACCATGGCCAGCAGGATGTACACCACCAGCACGGCAAAGGCAAGACTGAGAAGGATAGACACGAAGCGGAGCATCCCGTTTTTCCGGGGCCAGTTGACCCAAACCCCTTTCAGCCACTCCAGCAAAAACTCATAAATGCCCCGCTGGATGGGCAGAAGCAGGAAGGCCAGTACCAGCCCGTAGAAAATGGGCCGCAGGATATAGGTCAAGGTGTCCAGCAGTGCTTTTACGGCGGAAATGTGGTAGATCAGGAAAAACATCAGGATGGCCGCCGCAATCACCGCGAAGGCGGTGACCCCCGCGGCGATGTACGGCCCGAATTTCCGTTGTTTCATATTTGCGGCACCGACTTTCTTACACCTTCAGCTCGGTCTCCTTGTCGGTCAGAGCGTCCTGATAGCGCTCCAACACCGGGGCTACGCACTCCTTCAGGAACTCCTCCACCTGCTGGGGGCAGCGGCCGATGTAGGCGCTGGGCTCCATGTGGGCGGACAGCTCTTCCTTTGTCATGCCGAAGGCAGGATCGGCAGCAATGAGGTCGATGAGGTTGTTGGACAGGCCCAGATCCTTGACATTCCGGCCCGCCTCCTGAGACAGTACACGGATGCGCTCGTGGAGCTCCTGACGATCTCCCCCACGCTTCACCGCGTCCATCATGATGTTCTCGCTGGCCATGAAGGGCAGCTCCTCCAGCACGTGCTTCTCAATGACCTTGGGGTGCACGATGAGACCGGAGGCCACGTTCTCCATAATGTTCAGGATGGCGTCCACAGCCAGGAAGGCCTCGGGCACGCTGAGACGCTTGTTGGCTGAGTCGTCCAGAGTACGCTCAAACCACTGGGTGGCAGTAGTGACGGCGGGGTTGCCCACGTCCACGATGACGTACCGGGCCAGAGAGCAGATGCGCTCGCAGCGCATGGGGTTGCGCTTGTAGGGCATAGCGGAAGAACCGATCTGATTCTTCTCAAAGGGCTCCTCTACCTCCTTGAGGTGGCACAGCAGGCGCATATCGGTGGCAAACTTACTGGCGCTCTGGGCGATACCCGCCAGAGTGGACACCACATTGTAATCCATCTTCCGGGAATAGGTCTGGCCGCTGACAGGAACCACCGCGTCAAAGCCCATCTCCTTGGCGATCTTGGCCTCCAGCTCCTTCACCTTCTCATGGTCGCCCTCAAACAGCTCCAGGAAGGATGCCTGGGTGCCGGTGGTGCCCTTGGAACCCAGCAGCTTCAGGGTGGAGATGCGGTACTCCACTTCCTCCAGGTCCATAAGCAGCTCGTTCATCCACAGGGTAGCACGCTTGCCTACGGTGACCAGCTGGGCGGCCTGGAAGTGGGTGAAGCCCAGGGTGGGCAGAGCCTTGTTTTCGTCGGCAAACTTGGCCAGCTTGGCAATGACCCGCACCAGCTTGCGGCGCACCAGCTCCAGACCCTCCCGCATGAGGATCACGTCGGTGTTATCGCCTACGTAGCAGCTGGTAGCGCCCAGGTGGATGATGGGCATGGCCTTGGGACACAGCTCGCCGTAGGTGTGGACGTGGGCCATCACGTCGTGACGCAGCTTCTTCTCCCACTGAGCGGCCTTCTCGTAGTCAATATCGTTGATGTGGGCCTCCAGCTCATCCACCTGCTCCTGGGTGACGGGCAGGCCCAGTTCCATTTCGGCCCGGGCCAGGGCGACCCACAGCCGCCGCCAGGTGGTGAATTTCTTGTCCGCGGAGAAGAGATAGAGCATCTCGTCGCTGGCGTAACGGGAAGAAAGGGGGCTCTCATAGGTATTGGTAGGCATCGGTTCATCGTCCTTTTCTATTTATTCCGGAGAGAGGGGTCCCTCTCCCCTGCCGGACTCGGCTTCTTTCTGTTTGATTATATCCTATCTCCATCGCCTTTGCCACCGTTTCCGGAAACTTTCGCAAAATTTTAATAAACCGCAAAAAGCTTCGGCGCTCCGGCGGCCTGCTGCTGCCAAAGCGCCGAAGTTATTCTCTATTGCTGCTGTTCCGCAGCCCGCCGCTCCCGGATCATCCCGTGGAGACAATCCAAAGC
>NZ_JBKVXZ010000095.1:0-4459 GCF_046973065.1 Flintibacter sp.
GCATTATTGTATGGGGCTTTTGTAAAATCATCCACCGTCAACAGGTCAAACTCCCGTTAAACGCCCTCAGTCCGCTCCCGGCCCCTCCAAAAGGTCAGCCAGGGTCACGCCGTCCAGATACTCCTCTACCATGGCATCCAGCTTTTCCCACAGCGGGCGAGTCCGGCACTGAGCGGCGTTTTCACACTGCCCCTCCAGCGCCTGACAGTTTACCGGGGCCAGCTTTCCCTCCGTCAGGCGCAGGATCGCCCCCACGGAGTAGTCCTTGGGCGCCCGGGTCAGACGGTAGCCGCCACCCTTGCCCCGCACGCCCGCCAGGTCGCCGTTGCGGGCCAGCAGCTTGACGATGCTCTCCAGATACTTCTCCGACAATCCCTGCCGCTGGGCAATGTCCTTGAGGGGAATATAACCCGCTCCCCCCTGTTGGGCCAGATCGATCATGACCCGAAGGGCATAGCGCCCCTTTGTTGATACCATCATCTCCAGTTTCCTCCCTAATATATGGATCGTTTTTTGCGCTCGGCGGAAAAAAGCGCTCATTTTTCTCTCAAATTATACCATAGCAGTAGGAAAAGGCAATGATTCCTTTTTTTCATTTTGGTGCATCAATTGCTTCATATCTCTTCGATTTCCTCTCTCTTCCATTTCCAGCTTTCCTGCCGGTATACCGGACTTTCTCACCCCGCCGCCTGCCTGCTCCGCCCCTGCCTTCGGCTTTCTCTGCCCCACCTGGATTTTCTCCCCAGAGAAGGTTATTTTCCCCCTTCTGCTCCTATTTTATTGGATATCAGCCCATTTGGTCCCCTTGGCTCTCGTCACTAACTCCAAAGGAAATGAGGGAAAATCGGTGGAAATTCTCTGTTGTCTTAAGGAAAGATATGTTGTAAAATGAGGTAAGCTATGGTAATATGATGCTGACTAGTGTGAAAGTTTTCTTGCAAATTTAGGAGGAGGAAAAATTTATGCGGGGAGTCCACACCTTTATCAACGATATCCGGCGTCAGGTCTTTACCGAAGTTGCCCGCCTGGCCTTTGAGGGCGGCGATTACGCCAAGGCGATCGAGCATCTGCCCTATAAAATCATTCCCGGCGAGGTAGCCCGCCACCGTCAGAATATCTTCCTGGAGCGCGCCATTGTCAGCGAGCGTCTCCGTTTGGCCATCGGCCTGCCTCTGCGTGAGATTGACGAGTACGCTCCCACCGGCGCTAACATCGAGGAGAGCGCCATTGCCGAGAAGTACTATGAGCCCCCCCTGATCAACATCATCAACTTTGCCTGTAACGCCTGCCCTCCCAAGCAGGTTCGGGTCACCAATATGTGCCAGGGCTGCCTGGCTCACCCCTGCATGGAGGTCTGCCCCAAGGACGCCATCTCTCTGGTCCAGGGCAAGAGCTTCATCGACCAGACCAAGTGCATCAAGTGCGGCAAGTGCGCCGACGCCTGCCCCTACGGCGCCATCCTGAAGCTGGAGCGCCCCTGTGCTGAGGCCTGCGGCATGGACGCCATCGGCTCTGACGAGCTGGGCCGCGCCAAGATCGACTATGACAAGTGCGTTTCCTGCGGCATGTGCCTGGTCAACTGCCCCTTCGGCGCTATCTCCGATAAGAGCCAGATCTTCCAGCTCATCCAGGCCATCAAGCGTGGTGACAAGGTGGTCGCCGCTGTGGCTCCCGCCTTTGTCAGCCAGTTCGGCGACAAGGTCACCTCTTCTCAGATGCGCGAGGCTATGCGCCGTGTGGGCTTTGACAAGGTTATCGAGGTTGCCGTGGGCGCCGACATGTGTACCGCCGAGGAGGCCGAGGACTTCCTCAAGAAGGTCCCCGCCGAGCAGCCCTTCATGGCTACTTCCTGCTGCCCCGCCTGGAGCGTGATGGCCAAGAAGTTCTTCCCCCAGTTTGCCCCCTATATCTCCATGGCTCTGACCCCCATGGTGCTTACCGCCCGTCTGTACAAGAAGGATCATCCCGACGCCCGCGTCGTCTTCATCGGTCCCTGCGCCGCCAAGAAGCTGGAGGCCTCCCGCCGCACCATCCGCAGCGACGTGGACTTCGTCCTCACCTTTGAGGAAATGCAGGGCATCTTTGACGCCAAGGGTATTGTTCCCGCGGACATGCCCATCAACCCCGATGACGAGTTCAGCACCGGCACCGCTGCAGGCCGTGGCTTTGCAGTGACCGGCGGCGTGGCCGCTGCCGTGAAGGCCGCCATCAAAGAGATCGATCCCGACCGTGAGGTTCTGGTGGAGCACGCCGACGGCCTGCGTGAGTGCCGCAAGATGCTGCTGATGGCCAAGACCGGCAAGTACAACGGTTACCTGCTGGAGGGCATGGGCTGCCCCGGCGGCTGCGTGGCCGGCGCCGGTACCATCACTCCCGTGAAGAAGAGCACCGCTACGGTTACCAAGTACACCAACGATGCTCCCGTCAAGAGCGTCTCCGACTCTGCCGCTGTCAAGCGTCTGCACGAGGTCCAGGAGTAATTCCGAAAAATTCCGAGCCCGGCCGTTGGCCGGGCTCTTTTTTACGCAAGCACAAAAAATCCCGCGGTACCATGTACCGCGGGATTTTCAAGTTTATGTAGAAAGAGAATCTCGAACAGAATCAGCCCAGGCGGCGAGCGCCCACAAAGGTGCTGCTGTAGTAAGAGGAATTGATGTCGCTGATGATCACGCCGGTGCTGGAAGTGGAGGCGTGGACGAACTGACCGTTGCCCCGATAGATACCCACGTGGGTGGCCAGCTTGCTGGAGTTCCCGCTGTTGAAGAACACCAGATCGCCGGGTTGCAGTTGAGCCTTGGTCACGGCGGTGCCGTTGCTCATCTGAGCGGAGGCGGTTCGGTTAACGGAGTAACCGTTCTGCTTGCACACATAAGTAACAAAACCGGAGCAGTCAAAGCCGCTGGGGCTGCTGCCGCCGTACACGTAGGGGTAGCCCACAAACTGCTTGGCATAGGCAGCAATGGCGGCGCCCTTGGCAGAGCCGTTGGCCACGCTGGCATCCACCAGAGTCACATAATCGGTGCTCACATAGCCGTTGGCGATCTTATACCAGCCGCCCAGACCACCGACGGTGTCCAGAACCTCCACCACGGTGCCCTTGCTGAGGGAGCCGCAGGTGGCATAGTTGGTGCCGGGGCCGGTGCGGATATTCAGAGAATCGGCAACCACCTGACCATAAACCTTTTCAGCCACCACGCTGAGATAATCTCCGGAGACATATCCGGTCACACCCAGATAGGTGACCTGATGCCACTTACCGTCGCTGGTGGTGCTGATCACATCCACCTGAGTACCGCTGGGCAGTACCGACAGCACAGAAGAAGTGGTGTTGGCCTGAGCGCGAAGATTCAGGCCGGAATCACTGGTCACAGTGCCGACATTCGCGGCCAGAGTAGGGGTAACCAGGGCGGAGACCACCAGCACAGCGGCGGCCAGCTTTGCAGCCAGGGCTTTGGACAGATGCATAGGAATACTCCTCCGTTTCTCTTTCGTAAACTTGATTTTAATTTGCGCCGGGCAATTACTTGCCGCTCAGCGCCCGTTCCAGCCAGACAGAAGCCACATCCATGGCGGCGTACAGGCTGTCCTTTTCACTCTTCTTGACCACACGGTCCCGGCTCTTCAGGTCGGGGTCGGTGAGCTGCAGCTGAACGCTGACCTTGGTAGCTACGTCCATATCGTCCACCTTTTTGGTGTCCAGAACCTGCAGCATGATAATGTATTTCTCGGCCATGGTGCCGTAGTAAATCAGGTTGTCTTTCCGGCGCAGGGGATGTCCCTTATAGGAAAGAGGAATCTTCTCCGAAGCCATGTCGTTCCTCCTCAAAGTTTGATGTTGTAACCGAATTGTAACACATTCGTAACCAGTTGTCAAACCCTTCTGTTTCTTTTTTAAGGATTTCTTTCGTTTGTCTAATTTTTCTATTAAAAATAGGTCAGATACCCAGGGATATCCCCCCTTTTCCAATATATTCTTTGACATTTCCCCAGAATTCGTGTACAATGTAAGCCGTTTGTAAATTCTATGTTAAAAAAGAGGAGACTGTCTGAAATGAACCAATGGCTCCGCCGTTTAGACCTGCGGCGGAACAGGGCGCTTTTGCTCCAGGCTGCCCTGCTCCTGGTGCCGCCGGTGACGGCCTTTTATTTGATGCAGTTTATTCTTGGAGCTTATCCCTGGCAGATGTCGCTGGGCGTGGTAGTCGCCAACGCCATCTGCATCGGCGCGGTCTACTACCTGCTGTGTGCCCTCACCGGCCGCTGGGTCATCAGCTGCGTGCTGTTACATATCATCAGCGGAATCTGGGGCGCGGCCAATTATTTTGTCTCGGTCTACCGCGGCACCCCGGTGCTGCCCTGGGACCTCACCGCCCTGGGAACTGCCTCCGCGGTCTCCAGCAGCTATGACTTTACCCCCACCTGGCAGATGGCCCTCTCCATTGCCGGAGTGGTGGTGGTG
>NZ_JBKVXZ010000096.1:0-4256 GCF_046973065.1 Flintibacter sp.
GAGCCTGACCGTGTGGGCAGAGAACTGGCAGCTGTGCTGGCTCAATCCCTGTGTGTGGGCGCTGTCCGATGATTTCTCCAACTTTCGGATCTTCCGCTCCGTGGCCTATATGCGCCTGACCTGGCTGGCTGGCCTGGTGGGCGTGTGGGCGGTATCGTATCTCTGCATCCGCCAGTATGGGAAGGGGGCGCTTGGCTCCCTGGCCCGGAGCATCCGGCGGGCCTACCGTCCGGTGATCGCCGTGGCATTGCTGGCCTGCTCCGGCGTTGCCTACGCAGTTCAGCCCATGGTGGATAACAGCAATCCGGACCAAATGGCCATGACCTTTTATGAGATGCCCTATCTTGAGGGCGTGATCTGCACCAGCCGCTCCGCGCAGGTATTTCCCGATGTGTCTGACGGGACAGTGGGCGGCAAGGCAAGCTATTTCTTTGAAAACAGCTCCGGGCAGGAGCAGCGTGTCGCCTTTGGTGTTACCCCCGGCTACACCGTTTCCAATGTGCAGGCCAACGGCGAGACTGTCCCCTTTTCGGTGGGGGAGTATCAGGAATTCAATGAGGCAATGCTGGAAGTTACCCTTCCGGCCAAGACCCAGATCGAATTGACCATGGAATACAGTGGCTTCCCCCGTGAGAACCAAAATCTGTCGTGCAGTCAGGGGAGTGCAGAGATCAGCAAGACTTATCTGCAGCTGGAGAACGCGGCCCTCTCCCCGCGGCTTCTGAATGTGTTGCCCGACGAAAACTATTATCCTGCAGAGATGGAAATTACCCTTCCCGCTTCCATGGTGGCCATTCCCTTTGGCTCCAGCCGGGCGGAGGTGGCAGCAGAGCATGAAAACGGCACCAAAACCTGGCGCTGGGAAGAAATCGGAACCGGCGGGATCCTCTATGCCGGAGATTACATCCGGGAGGATATTCAGGCTGGGGGTATGACTATTGAACTTTACTATGGCCGCAAGCATCAGAAGATCATGGAGCAGGCCGGTGCAGCTGACGCGGTGCGGGCCGTGGTGGAGTATTGCACCGCACACTATGGAGCCCTGTCCTTCAGCGCCGGGGAGAGCCTGAAGCTGATCCAAAGCCGGATCGCCGGCGGCGGATATGCTGCCGGCGGCGCCAGCCTGCTGGATGAGGCAGATTTCACCATCGCCAGCCTGAGCGACGACAGCAAGGGAGCCGTCCCGGGGGAGATCTTTATCCACGAGCTGGTCCATCAGTGGTGGGGGCTGGGCAGTATGTTTGACATGCCTGCCCCGGACAGCCCCTGGTCCGCCGAGGGCCTGACCGTCTACACCACCTACCGCATTGTCAAGGAACTGTATGGGGAGGAGTATGCCCGGACCCATTACGTTGACCAGTGGCAGCGGGAGGTGGATGACTATTACCTGAACTTCTATGTGCGTCATCCCGAATACCTGGAGATGCTGCCGGAGGGGGAACGCCTGGGTATTTCCAACAGCCTGTCCGGTGTGCGGCAGTACAGTGAAATGCCGCTGAAGCTCCTGAAGGCGGAGCAGCTTGTGGGAGGGGAAGCAGCCATGGACCAGATCCTTCACGATCTGTTCAATCGGGAGATGGACCCCATGTGCCCCTATCTCACCTATGATGAATTTTTGAGTGCCTGCGGGCTGACAGAGGAGGATTTGAACCTTGGGTAAGATCTATCGCTATGAGTGCAGGCGGCTACTGTGGAATCAGTTCTTTGCGGGACTGGCCGCCGTGTTGCTTGGTTACGGTGCCCTGGTACTGCGGGGCGTGACCATTTTGGGGGTGTCCCACACGGCGCCCTTTTCCCCCTGGAGCTTTGGGGATTATCTCTCCCGGATGCTACCGCTTTTGTGGATCGGCGCACTGTTCTTCCTGACCTTCTTTACCTCTCTCAAGGCCCGGCGGACGGCAGCGCTTATAGATGCCGTGCCCATGCGGCCTGCCCGCTTCGCCCTGGCCCGGTGCGCCGCCGCGTTCACGGGGACGGCCATACTGGCGCTACTCTGTATCGCGGAAGCGGCAGTGTTTTACAGCCGGATGTTCGGCTGGTACAGCTGGGGGAGCCTAGTCTTTCCTGCGCTGGTGACCCTTCTGCCGCCGCTGGTGTTCGCCCTGGGCAGCGGATGGCTGCTTGGGCAGCTGAGGCCCTGGCTGCTGTATGTCTGGATGCCAATTCCCATCCTTCTGGCTGTGCTGCCCTTGCCGGAGGTTCTGGGACTGTGGAATGGGAGCTTCTTTACCGCCTATCCGCTGACACTGGAGGTCCTTGACCCGGCGTTTGCACTGCCGGGGCCTATGGTCATGGCTCAGCTACTCCTGCTGGTGGCTGGTATGGCCCTGCTGGTATTTGGGAGCAAGCGGCGCAGTATAAGCTGATTTTAATTGAAGAGAGAGGGAGGCAAATTACCTTCTCCCTGTCTTACTGCTTTGTTGTAGCTTTAGCGCAACAACAACCTCCAGCTATGCTGGGGAAGTAAAAAAGAATTAGCTTCAAGCATCGAGCGAAGCAAAAAAGAGTAATCTTTTTCTGCTATGTCTGAAAGTGAGATAAACGTTCATCAAGAAAATTCTGATGAAAACTACCGCTACAATCATTTGAGTCTCTACTCACATGAGTACACCAGTTTTGAATATGTTCTAAATAAGAAAAGCATCCTCTGAATTGTATTTCAGAGGATGCTTTTCTTATTGGCAGCTTCTCTTTTGAAATCAACCAAAATCATGCCGGTTACCACCGCCAGATCCCAACTCTTCAAAAGTGCAGACGATTTCTTCGATTTGCTGAAAGCACTCACTGTCTGTCAGGGAGTCATCTTCCAAAATGGTTTTGATTTTGTGTAATGCCTTATAGCATTCAAGCTCAATGATTTTCATTACATCAGTATGGATGAGTTCTGGGAAGGACACCTGGATTTTTTCGTTTTCAAACACATGACAGAGGATTTCTTGATACAATTCCATTCAATCACCGCCTTAGTACTTATAAGTTCTACCTCCAACATTCTAATCAAAATATGGGGTATCGTCAATAGTATCAATTAGTACTAAAGGCGGTGAATAGTATGTTATTTCAACGATTGAGAGACTTACGGGAGGACAGAGACCTACGACAGGAAGATGTAGCAGAAATTTTAGGAATCAGCCAAACTGTGTACTCCCGCTACGAGCGAGGATTTCAAGTAATTCCAGTTATCCATTTGTTGAAATTAGCAGACTATTATAAGGTATCTACGGATTATATACTTGGACGGACCAACAACAGTAAGCCATACGATGTGAGATGATATACCATAGATGGCCGCTAAGTTACATTCTCTTTATCTTTGTAACCCGTTCTCCATTGAAAAATGAAGAAATTCTTTTATTCCCGTTCCCGTCTACTCCGCTTTTTCTTCCGGGGATCTGGCGGCGGGGAGAAGGTCTGAATATAGTCCTGCCGGATTAGCGTCACATCCTGAGAAAGAAAAGCAGCGACACGGTCCTGTTCGGAAGTTTGCTCTGGGAAAAAGGACGTAAATTTCTGTGCCAGCTGTTCTTCTTTTTCATCCAGTTTAAGAGTGCCTTCGTATCCAATCAATTCTTTCAACACAGCAGTAAACTCCTTGTACCGATCCCCTCGAATATCCAGATCGACTTTCGCTTTGGCCGTCATGCCGTTAAGGTAAAGTACCTTCAAGGACGCATCGTTTCCTGACCGATTCATTGTGACCCATAAAGCGAGCTTTTTTGAGAGCAACTTCCCGCCAATCAGCATCCAGTTTTGGCTTCGGTAAATTTCCAGATACTTTTTCATGCCCTCATCTTCAAACGCTATTGGTTCAAAGTGTTCTCCATCTAGCAACTGCTCCAGCTGATTTTTGCTGAGAATCTGATTCAGCGCCGGTATGTTCCGGTAAGGCGTGCAGATATAGCGTTTCATTTTCTGAAACAGCGCCACAACCAGAACTGCTGTGCCAAGTAAAAACAGGAAAAGCTCTCCGTCCATTTCGATTTTTCCGGTTGCCGTTACCCAGATGCCACGCAGAACCAGCACGACGCCAAAGCCCCACAGTCCGAAAATCAGCAGCTTTTTCAGCGGATGAAAATGAATCCACTCAATGATCTGTACCTGTTGTTTGCCGCTCATAGATTTATCACGTAAAAGTCGGCGGGCGATCCACTGATTCAACAGTTGTGGAATCCATGCAATTCCAAAGAGAAAAACTGTAATGCCGGCATAAAGGGCAATCCCGATCCAACCAATATCCAGATAAGACTCCAAAAGCA
>NZ_JBKVXZ010000097.1:0-4244 GCF_046973065.1 Flintibacter sp.
CCGGTTCACCTTGGTTTTGAACGGTAGCGACACCCCGATCACAATTGATGACATCCTGCTGGACGAAATCGAGGAGGGACTTGAGGGGGACCTGACCAACTGCGAAAGGTGTTCATCGTTGGTTGCGGACGCTCCACCAGAAAAAAGAACCACACCGTAAGGTGTGGTTCTTTTTTCTGGATACCGTAAGAAATTGAACTGCTCGGGCGAAATGAATACGCCCTGCGCAATTCTCCGCTGCACTCCGAATTTACGCCGCACTCGCGGCGCGGCCCAGAAGGGCCGTGAGTTATGCTTGACGATCGCCTGCGCCAAGGTTTTGAGCCGTTGGCTCAAAACGCTTGTACGGCGCAAAAGCGCCGCCCCGCTGTGCGGGGGCCGGGATTCCGCCGCCCAGAGGGCGGCTCCACCTTGCCTATTTTTGCCCCAAACGACCAAATGTTAAATTCCGTTGCTTGAAGCAACGGGTGGTTTTGCCCTATAATTGTGATACGTCGTTGGGAAGGGAGTGGGCTCATGCTGAGTGAGAATCTGAAGCATTTTCGCAAGGCCAAAGGGTTGTCCCAGGAAGAGCTGGCCATCAAGCTGCACATCGTGAGACAGACCGTCTCCAAATGGGAGAAAGGACTGTCCGTTCCGGATTCCGGCATGCTGATCCGATTGGCCGAGGCACTGGATACCTCGGTTACCGAACTTCTGGGGGAAACGGCCGGTTCGGAGTCCTCTTCCGACGAGAGTGCAGAGCTGAAAGCCATTGCCGCCAAATTGGAGCTGCTGAACGAACAGTTTGCAGCCCGCTGTGAGCGGCAGCGGAAACTGTGGCGGGCGGTGTTTGTCCTCCTTGGAGCGGCTGCGCTCCTTGTGCTTCTTTATCAGCTTATTGAGTGGTTTTCTTATCAGGCGGCAATGGAGCGCATTTGGGCCGATATGACGATTATCGGCGGGAACGACGGCCCGACCAACATCCTATGCGGCTCCACCCTGGTCCAAACAGGGACATGGGTTCTTTCTGTCGCAGCGGCCATCATAGCCGGAATTGGAATATACAAAACCCGGAAAAAATAAGGAGAAACCATGAAACGAGCAGGTTTGTTGCTGGCGTTTCTGCTGGTGCTTCTTACAGGATGCAGCAGTAAGACGCCCAAAATCGACGAATATACCTGGGTCATGACCTCGGTGCAGAGTATAGAGGCAGGCGGACAGGCGGTGGCCTATGGAGAGGGAGGCAGCAGCACGCTGGAGGGGGCAAAGCAGATCGAATTGGTCTGTGAGGCCCAAGGCGGTAATCTCACCCTTACCGACCGGACCAACGACCGCACCTATACAGGGACGTACCAGCAAAGTCAAAGGGATTCCAAATCCACAATTTATGAGGTGAATGTGGATGGAACAAGCGGCGTGGCGGTTGCAACCATGACCACCTACCAGGACGGCACCCAAGATCCCACCCTGATTTTCAATCTGGGGGATTATACGGTGAACTTCTTTGCAAAGTAAAAGCCATAAAAAACCCCGTACCACGTGGTACGGGGTTTTGCAGTCTGTTACGCCAGTTCCTCCCGGCGCTGCTGCTGACGCTTCTGCATCCGGGACCAGCTAAGAAAGCCATATCCATCGTTGACCAGAAACATCACAAAGCAGATGACCACCGACAGGTAGGAGGGGTCCTCCATAGCGGCCAGAGTCCACAGCACGATCAGCACCAGGTCGTTGGCGGCGTAGGCCAGGGGGAAGTAGGCGCTGCGGCGGAAGGTGAGATAGACGGCCAAAAAGCTGGTGGTGACGGACAGGGTGCTGGGGAGCAGATTAGCGGTGTGGAAGAAGCGGAGCAGGAAGTAGAACACCACCGTCACAGCGGCGGTGAGTACCAGCATAAAGGGAATCTCACACAGGGGGAGGCGGTTGACCTCCACCTCGGAATGGTTGCCCTGGAAGGGGTTGCGCAGCCAGGACACCAGCGACACCACAGCCATGGGGGCGGTCATGCCCAGATAGGTGAGCATCTCGCCGTAGTAGGCAAAGGAGAAGGAAATGAGCCCGTACAGCAGGCTGAACAGGATCATCAGCACCTGCCCCGCCGGGTTGCCCTTGGCGCAGAAAATAAGGGATGTGGCTCCGATGAGAGAGGCGGCCAGGGTGAGATAGCTGCCTCGGTCAAAAGCGGCAAAGGACAGTAGGATACAGCCCATGGAACAGCCCCACAGGAGCAGCTCCCCTCTGGAGAAATAACGGCTCAGCCAGCCAAACGCAGCTTTCATCACAAAATCCTCCCAACAAACAAAAAAGCATCCGTATACACATCTTCAAAGACCTAACGATGTGTACCGAATGCATTCGCATTACTCTACCCGGTGGCAGTGGTATAGATATACCATAGAACCAGAAAAAATGCAACTGTTTTTTCCAGCGGGAGTCAGAAAAACTGACCTTAAAAATATATACGATACTGGCTATACTAAAAACATCAGATCCCGCTATAATCAGAAACCAGAGATAACCTACAAAAAGACAGGGGAGAGTACGATGAAGCAAAGAGGTACGTTTTCCATCCGGCGTCTGGCACTGGTGGGCATGATGGCAGCAATGGTGTTTGCATTGACCTATGTGGGAATCG
The DNA here is from genome assembly GCF_046973065.1 of Flintibacter sp. Classification (NCBI taxonomy): domain Bacteria; kingdom Bacillati; phylum Bacillota; class Clostridia; order Eubacteriales; genus Flintibacter; species Flintibacter sp. The sequence goes on from NZ_JBKVXZ010000097.1 coordinate 2,615, forward strand.
ATATCCCCACAGGTTTGGGAAAGACCAAGATCCACTTTGGCAATATTATGTGCCTGCTGTCCGCGTTTCTGCTGGGACCGGTGGGAGGCGGCCTGGCCGCCGGCGTGGGTTCGGCCCTGTTTGACCTGATGGACCCTATGTGGGCGCCGGAGTGCTGGATCACCTTCCTGAACAAATTTGTGATGGCTTTTGTGGCCGGAGGGGTGATGCGCAAGGCCTCCTTCCTGGCTCCGCGGGTGCGGGTGTGGACGGCGGCGCTGTGCGGCTCGCTGAGTTACAGCATCCTGTATCTGGGGAAAAATGTGCTGGAATCCCTGTATGTGAAGGGCTTTACCTGGCAGGTGACCCAGGTGGAGGTACTGGCCACCAAGGCGCCGGTAACGCTGTTCAACGGCGTGGTGGCGGTGATCTGTGCGGCGCTTTTGTATACCGCACTGACCCCCGCACTGAGAAAAGCCCATGTATTGCCTGCCTGAACATAGAAAACATGTCCCGGAGTGCATTTGCACTCCGGGACATGTTTTATTTTTCCGCGCGGATGCGGTTTCGTCCGTATCGGTGTAGGAAGAAGCCTGCCAGCAGCAGGACAATGGTTCCTCCGCCGATCAGTCCCACGGTCAGAAGGGGCAGCTGTTGTTCCTCCAGCAGCAAGACCTGGCCATGAGTGGGAGCCTGGAAGACCAGATAGCTGCCGTCCAGGGTGCTGTCCACCCGCTGCCAGCGGCCGTCCTGATACACCGCCGCCGCCGGCTTCTCTACTCCTTCCGCCCGCAGGCGCACGGTGATGGTATCCGACTGGCTTCCAGTGACCGTGTAGCTCCAGGCGGAGCGGGAGGTATAGCCCTCCACTTTTTGGTCGGGCAGCTCCTCCTGGTCTACCGTCAACGAGGCGTCGGGAGAGAAGGTGCCCTCCACCAGCAGCTGAGCTACTCCGTCCTGATCGGCCAGGGTGGAAGTGGGGGTGGTGAACTGGACGGAAAGGACCATGGAGCGGCGCAGATCCTGGGTGGGGAACTGAGGCCACTGGCCATACTCCTCGCCTTGCTTGGGGGCCTCGGGCACCAGGCTTGTGTCCAGATCGTCCCCGTATTGGAAGGGAATCTCAGCCACGGTCTGGCCGTTTACCTCAAAGCGGTAAGAGAAGGTGAGAAAGTCTGCGGGGATGTACTCTAATTGGGAGAAGGCGTCAAAGTCCAGGCCCTGGGCAGTCTCTGCATAGTCTACCCCGTCCAGCCCGGCCAGGTCCTCCATCAGATAGCGGTTGCCGGTGAGAGTGCCCTCCGCCTGTCCGGCGATGGCGCCTTGGTACTCCCCGGCGCTGTCGGCACGCACCATGGTGCGGCAGTCGGTGATGTCCTGGCCCAACCCGGCCACGCCGCCCAGCCAGCTCTGACCGGTGAGGTCCGTGAGGGCGGCGCAGCGGATCACCTTGCCACGGGTGCGGCCGGCGATGCCGCCGCAGTAGTCTCCGCCGGTCTCCACGGTGCCCCGGGCGGCGCAGTCCACAATGGCGCCCGCCTCGCACCGGCCGGCTACGCCGCCGCCGCACTCATTTTTCACGGTGACGTCGCCGTCAAAGCGGCAGTCCCGCACCACAGCCCGCAGGGTGGCATACACGTCGCTCATCAGC
>NZ_JBKVXZ010000098.1:0-3039 GCF_046973065.1 Flintibacter sp.
GCTCGCCGATGGCCACGGACACACCGCCCGCGCCAAAGTCGTTGCAGCGCTTGATGAGGCGGGTGACCTCGCCGTTGCGGAACAGGCGCTGGATCTTCCGCTCCTCGGGGGCATTGCCCTTCTGGACCTCGGAGGCCATGGTGGTCAGGGACTTCATGTTGTGGCTCTTGGAGGAGCCGGTGGCGCCGCCGATGCCGTCACGGCCGGTACGGCCGCCCAGCAGGATCACCACATCGCCAGGGGCAGGGACCTCACGGCGGACATGGTCGGCGGGAGCCGCACCCACTACCGCGCCGCACTCCAGGCGCTTGGCGATGTAGCCCTCGTGGTAGACCTCGGCCACATGGCCGGTGGCCAGGCCGATCTGGTTGCCGTAGGAGGAGTAGCCCGCCGCGGCAGTCTGGGCCAGCTTGCGCTGGGGCAGCTTGCCGGGAATGGTCTGGTCAAAGGGCACACGGGGATCGCCGCCGCCGGTGAAGCGCATGGCCTGGTGGACATAGACACGGCCAGACAGGGGATCGCGGATACAGCCGCCGATACAGGTGGCCGCGCCGCCGAAGGGCTCGATCTCAGTGGGGTGGTTGTGGGTCTCGTTTTTGAACATGAGCAGCCAGTCCTGCTCCTTGCCGTCCACCTTGGCGGGGACATGGATGGAGCAGGCGTTGATCTCCTCGCTCTCGTCCAGCTCGGGCAGCAGGCCGCGCTTTTTCAGGGTCTTGGTACCGATGGTAGCCACGTCCATCAGGGTGCGGGGACGCTTGGCAGCCTTCTCCTCCCCGTACACCTCCACCCGGGCGTCCAGATACCGCTGGTAAGCCGCGGCGATCTGGGGATCGTCAATGGTGATTTCGTCCAGATGGGTGGAGAAGGTGGTGTGGCGGCAGTGGTCGGACCAGTAGGTGTCCACCACGCGGATCTCGGTGATGGTGGGATCCCGCTTCTCCTGGTCCCGGAAGTAGGTCTGCAGGAACTTCAGGTCGTCCAGGTCCATGGCCAGACCCAGGCGGGACAGCAGGTCCTCCAGAGCCTTCTCGTCCATGGCGATAAAGCCCTCCACGGTGTCCACGTGGTCGGGAGCGGCGTGGGTGCGCTCCAGGGTCTCAGGCTTGTCCATGGAAGCCTCCCGGCTCTCCACGGGGTTAATGAGGTACTTGCGGATCTTCTCCAGATCCTCCTGGCTGATGGTGCCCATCAGCAGGTACACCTTGGCGGTGGCAATGATGGGGCGGTCCACACCGGACTGGAGCTGGATGCACTGCTCACAGGAGTCGGCCCGCTGGTCGTACTGGCCGGGCAGGGCCTCCACCGCCAGCACCTGATGCTCCCCCTGAGGGGCAGGGAACTGCTTGTCATAGATCACGTCCACCTGGGGCTCAGAGAACACCACGCTCTTGGCGGCCTCATAGACCTGGGGATCGATGCGGTCGGCATCGTAACGGTTCAAGATGCGAACCGACTCCAGCCCCTGCACACCCAGCTGCTCCCGCAGCTGGCGGCACAGGCCCTGGGCCTCTACATCAAAGCCCGGTCTCTTCTCGGAATAACAGCGGTAAACACTCATGTCCATTCCTCCACACGATATCCAAATTCTTTTTTATTTTACCGTCCACTGGGACAGATTGGAAAACACATTTCCCTGTACCGGGCTCAGATTCTCTACCCGGTCATACTGGGTCAGCACTGTTCCCTCCCGGAAACAGATGGGTGCGATGGGGGCGTTCTGATTTAAGTAGCGCAGCAGGGTAGCCATGGTGGTGACCCGCTGCTCTCCCTGTGCCTTGCGCACATTTTCCAGCAGGAGAGGCACTGCCGCGTCATTCCACCCACCGTAGTTCAGCTCGCCCTGAGGTGAAACCAAGGAGGTCAGATCAAAATCCGCGGTGAGATATACCTCCGCCAGATACAGATCAAACTGCCCGCTCTCCAGCGCCTTGACATAGTCCTCCCAGGCCAAGCGCTCCACGGTCACCCGCAGTCCAGCCGACTCCAGGTCTTCAGCAATACGGTTGGCGGCGGCACTCTTGGCCATATCCTCAATGTTAACAAGTAAAGTCAGGGATTTTCGGTTCAGCTCCAGGGCCTTAAGCGCAGACAGGTCATACTCCAATTCCTGAGCCAGCTCCGCGTCATACAATGCGCTGTCCGGGTGGACCGGCAGCGTAGACGCTGTGGCATGGCGGGCATAGACGCTGTCCGTCACATAGCTGCGGTCAATGGCTTTGGCAATGGCCTGGCGCACCTCCGGGTCCTGACACACACCATGAGCCGTCTGGAACCCAAGGTAAATGAGGCCCGTGGTATTGTATTCCCACACCTCGTAGCTGCCGGAATAACCCAGCTCATTGCTGCCGGTAATATCCGCATCGATGAGCGTCACCTCACCGGAGCTGAACGCGGTCGCCGCCTGCTCCTTCTGCGTCATCGTTGCCAGAGGGATCTGTTTTAAACTCAGGCTGTCCGCTCCCTGCCACCAGTCCGCCCGGGCATTGAGGTACAGCTTTCCCCCCTGCTCCGACAGAACATAGGGTCCTGTCCCCAGTGGGCGGTTGGAGCTGTCCAGGGCGATAGGAATATCCAGCAGCGTGGGCAGCGCCCCGTTGGGGGTCGTTAGGGTAATGGTTACCTGCTCTCCGGAGCCGGACACCCCGCTCACATTGGCCAGCCGTTTGGCGTAGCGAGAAGCGGGGTCCTTGGCGGTCTGAAGGGCCTGGGCCACGATCTCCCCGGTAAGGGGCGTGCCGTCGGAAAAGGTCACTCCGGCGCGCAGCTGGAAGGTCCAGGTCAATCCGTCCTCGCTGACGGTGTAGCTCTGGCACAGCTGAGGTGTGGCGGTAAAGGTGCTGTCCACCGTAAACAGGCTCTCGTACAGCAGCGGGGCCAGGGTCAAATTGGCCTGACTGGTGGACAGCGCCGGATGAAAGCTGTAGGCGGGATAGGCCGCCAGCGTAAAGGGTTGTGTATTCTTTTCCTGCTCCTCCTGAGAGGAAGAACTGCTGCTGGAGCTCTGGGAGCCGGAGGAGGAGCTGCTCACGTCCCCCG
>NZ_JBKVXZ010000099.1:0-2765 GCF_046973065.1 Flintibacter sp.
AAAAGCCCCTATTCACAGGTAAAACCTAATCTAGCACAATCGGGTCTGCCCGTCAAGTGTTTTTTCAAAAAAATTCAAGATTTCCCGCCTCCGGGGAACACCCGGAGGCGGGAGAAGATTCAGCGCAGAGTAACGGCGGTGCCGCTGACGGTGACCATCAGCATTCCATTGTTGGAACCCAGCACCTCATAGTCCACATCGATACCCACCACCGCATCGGCGCCCAGACGGGCGGCACGCTGCTCCAGCTCCTGGAGCGCCTGCTCCCGGGCCGAAGTCAGCTCATCCTCATAGGTGGCGGAGCGCCCGCCGAAGAAGTTGCTCAGACCGGCGGTAAAGTCTTTGATCACATCCACGCCGGAAATGACCTCGCCGAAGACGATGCCCTTGTACTCGGCAATGGAGCGGCCTTCCACACTGGGAGTAGTAGTGAGGATCATAGCAATCTTCCCTTCTTTGTTATAGGTTGTGGATCCGATCAGAAATCGCAGCAGCGGCGGTCACAGAAGTTTTCTTTGATCAGGGGGAGCACCGCCTGGTGGGCGGGGTGGTTCTGGTAGGCAGGCAGATCTTCCGGGCAGGAGACCTCAGAATAGAGCACCAGGTCGCAGTTGCTGCTGTCCATGGGGGGGCAGTGGGCCTGAATGTGGACAAGACCCGGGATCTGTCCCTGGAGAGCGTTGAGCTGCTCCACGACCTGGACAGCCAGCTCCTTGCGCTGCTGCTCGGTCAGTTCAGGCTTGAAATTCCAGGAAACAATGTGACGAACCATGATGGGACATCCTTTCATTTCTCAAATTTAGATGGCTTTATTATAAAGGTATGGAGAAGGTTCGTCAACGAAGAATCTGGGAACGGCTGGGGAAAGAAGAGGACAGTCCCAGAGCCGGGACGGCGTCCTGTAGATCGGACCACGCACCTAAAATTGTGGGGATGGACAGCTGCCGGGCGATCTCCACCTTTTTGGCCATGGTCTGAGCATCGTCAAAGAGGACGAAATGCGCCCCTGAGTCCCGGCTCATGTAAGTAAAATAGCGGGCGCACAGCTCCCGGGAGAAAAAGACAGAGGGACTGCGCTCCTCCATCAGCTGGTGCAGCTGCTTTTGGGTCAGCGGACGGCCGCTTCCGGTAGGGGAGGGGAGAAAGAAATCCTCTGCCGTCCTCTGAAGAGCCAATACGACCCGCTCCCGGCCAAAGCGCTGCTGGGCCTCCTCCAGCCGCAGTTCCAGAGAGCCTCCGGACAGGGCGGAGGAGATCATCACCTGGGTGTGGGGAGAGCAAGAGGCGTAGTGCTCGGGCACAAGCAGGGCCCAATTCCTTCGGGCGCACTCTTTGCCCAGTTGGGCCACGGTCTCTTCCAGTGGGGGCAGCCGGCCGGCCTCAAAGTCGCATACCACACCGGTAAAATTCCGGGCGGCACACTCCCGTATCACCTCCTGACAGAAGGGGCCGGGACGGCCCAGACCGTCAAAGTCCCGGCAGTCCAGTACCATCCATCCACCGGAAGGGGCCGAACTGCCTCCGGTGCGGAACAGGTGGGGCCCCTGGCCCATACGGTAGGCCAGGTGGGCGGGGGTGACAGGCAGGCCCCGGATCTCCCGGAGTTGGTCCGGTGTGACAGTGATGGAAAAGCGAATGGAAGACATGGTGACTCCCCCTTGTCCAAATTTTTCGAACGTGATATGATAATGCTTGGCGCATTATGATATGCCCTGCACGGCCGAAACGGCCGCAGGCCGGTCCGGTCTTAGACACTCTATGAGACCGGCAGGAAAACTAGAACAAAGGAGGACACATTCGTGCCCTTTTCACCGATTCCCCGGGGGGTCTACCCCTCGGTGACCAGTTTGGACCCGAAAAAGTTAAAGGAGAAGGGAATCACCCTGGTGCTGGCTGATCTGGACAACACCCTGGTGCCCTACAAGGTGCTGGAGCCTTCCCCTGAGGTGGCCGCCTGGATGACAGCGCTGAAGGGGGAGGGGATCGACCTGTTCCTTCTGTCCAACAGCCGTAAGCCCGGCCGGGCTCAAAAGTTTGCCCAGCAGGTGGGAATCCCCTATCAGGGACACTCGGGCAAGCCCAAGAAAGCGGGCTACCTGAAGGCTATGGAGCGCATGGGCCGCACCCCGCAGGAGACAGTGATGGTGGGGGACCAGATCTTCACCGACACCCTGGGAGCCAATCGGGCGGGGGTGACTCCTCTGCTCATCCAGCCTATCCGTCTGGCGGGCAATCCCGGGCGGTATATCCGCTACGCGGCAGAGACCCCCTTCCGCCTGCTGGGAGGAAGGAGGCCCTTCCTGTGAGTGCACAATTTGGCCCGGCGGGCAATGCGGAGAGCTTTTCCAAGGTCCACAAATCCTCCCTGGCTGCTCCGGCCTGGATCGCCCAGCAGGGACTGGACTGCTACGAGTACCAGTGCGGTAAGGGAGTCCACGTGGGCGAGGATACCGCCCGGAAGCTGGGAGAGAAAGCACGTGAGGCAGGCATCGCCCTGTCTGTCCATGCTCCCTACTTTATTAACTTAGCCAACCCCGACCCGGAAAGCCGGGCAAAGACCACCAATTATGTGCTGGAGAGCTGCTTTGTAGCCCAGGTGATGGGAGCGGAGCGGATCGTGATCCACTCCGGGGCGCTTATGAAGCGCAGCCGCCAGGAGGCCCTGGACATCGCCAAGGAGACCTTGAAGCAGGTGCTGGAGGCCTGTGACCGGCAAGGGTATGGGAACATTACCCTGTGTCCGGAGACCATGGGCAAGATCAACC
>NZ_JBKVXZ010000100.1:0-2510 GCF_046973065.1 Flintibacter sp.
TTACCACCCTGCGGGGCAATACTCCGGTGCAGGCGGTGTTCTGCGGCAAGGCGGAAGATGCCGACTACCGGGCTCAGGTTACCGGCGGCGACGGAGTCAGCCATATCCACTGCCACATTACCACTCCTAAAATGGAGCGGGACGTCAAGATCCCTGCCCTGGGAGAGCACATGATTTACCCCACCCTCATCGCTGCGGCGGTGGGCGAGCACTTTGGTCTCACCCCCGATGAGATCGAGGACGGCATTGCCCGTTTTGTTCCCACCCGCATGCGGATGAACGTGATCCAGCGGGAGGGGGAGATCACCATTCTGGATGACTCCTACAACGCCAATCCCCAGTCCATGCGGGCGGCCATCAGCGTGCTGGCCGACACCCACAGCAGCTGGAAGGTGGCCATTCTGGGCGATATGTTTGAGCTTGGGCCCTATGCGCCCGCTCTCCACGCCGGAGTGGGGGACTACCTGGGCAAGCGGGGCATTGACTGCCTGGTAGCGGTAGGCAAGCTGTCTGAGCATATGGCTCAGGGGGCACGGGAGGCAGGGGTACCCATGGTCTATTCCTGCGCGGACAAGGAGGCGGCCAAGGTCGTGCTGCCTCAGGTGGTGCGCCCGGACAGCACCATTCTGGTGAAGGCCTCCCGGGGCATGGCTCTGGAGGAGCTCACCGCTCAGCTGCTTACCCTTTGCTGAAGAGAGAATAAACCACGTAAGAGGACGTTATGATCGATATTTCCGTATCCAATCTGGTCAAAGAATTTGAGGTTGGAAATAAAATATTGAATGGCCTGACCTTCCAGGTGGACACGGGGGAGCGGGTTGGTCTGCTGGGGCCCAACGGCTGCGGCAAGACCACCCTGCTCCGCATTCTCACCGGGGTCATGGACTACGACGAGGGAGATGTGGTGCTGGCCCCTGGAAAGCGGCTGGGCCTCATCTCCCAGATCCCTGTTTACCCTGCGGGCTACACCGTGGAGGACGTACTGGCTACCGCCTTCGAGCCTCTGCACCGCATGGAGGGGGAGATGACCCAGCTGGCCACAGAGATGGCCCAGGGAAACACCGACCCGGCGGTGATGAGCCGGTATGATAAGCTCACCGCCGCCTTTGAGGCCGCCGGAGGCTACGACACCCAGACCAAGACCAACAAAGTCTGCAACGGCCTGTCCATTCCCCAGGCCATGCGGGAGCAGCTCTTCGACAAGCTCTCCGGCGGGGAAAAGACCCGGGTAAACCTGGCCCGTCTCATTCTGGAGGACACCGACATCCTCCTGCTGGACGAGCCCACCAACCACCTGGACCTGCGGGCCACCGAGTGGCTGGAGGAGTATCTGGAGAAATTCAAGGGCACCGTGCTCACCGTGTCCCATGACCGCTACTTTTTGGACAAGGTGGTAGACCGGATCATTGAGATCCAGGAGGGCAAGGCGGAATTTTACTCCGGCAACTACAGCTTCTACGCCGTGGAGAAGGAGCGGCGGTACGAGGAAAAGCTCAAGCAGTATGAGAAGGAGCAGGCCAAGATTCAGCAGCTGGAGAAGGCCGCCGAGCAGCTGCGTACCTGGGCCTACTCGGGCATGGACAAGACCTTCAAGCGGGCCCAGTCCATGGAGAAGCGAATCGAGCGCATGCGGGTCACCGACCGCCCCAAAAAGAAGCGGAAGATGGAGGTGCGCTTTGGCGAGCGGGAGTTCCGGGGAGACGAGGTACTCACCATCAAGAACCTGAAGAAATCTTTCGGAGACCGCACCCTGTTTTCCGACGTGAACCTGGAGGTGGCAGGGGGCGAGCGCATCGCCCTGCTGGGAGACAATGGTACCGGTAAGTCCACCCTCATTAAGATTTTGATGGGGGAGGAGGAGCCCGACAGCGGAAAGCTCCGCATGGGCCCCACCGTAAAGATCGGCTATCTGCCCCAGATCATTCACTTCAGCCATCCGGAGCGCAGCCTGGTGGACACCATGCTCTACGACTTGGATTGTACCGCCCAGACCGCCCGAAACCGGTTGGCCGCCTTCAAATTCCGGGGGGAGGACGTATTCAAGCCCGTCTCTGCCCTTTCCGGCGGCGAGCAGAGCCGCCTGCGGCTGTGTATGCTCATGGACGCAAAAATTAATCTGCTCATCCTGGACGAGCCCACCAACCATCTGGATATCCAGAGCCGAGAGTGGATCGAGGAGGCGGTGGAGGAGTATGAGGGCAACCTGCTCTTTGTCTCCCACGACCGCTATTTTATCGAGCGCTTTGCCAGCCGCATCTGGCTGCTGGAGGACGGACACATTACCGACTTCAAGGGTACCTATGAGGAGTTCCAGGCCGCACGGGCTAGGGGTCAGTTCAGCAAAGCAGCTCCTGCCGCACCGGTGCAGGCTGCAAAGGCTCCGGCAGAAAAGAAGGAGAAGCCCAAGCGCCCCGGCGGTACCAAGATGCTGGAAAAAGAGGTGGCCGCCGCCGAACGGGCGGTTGGCAAGGCCGAGGAGCAAATGTACGACCTTACCCAGCAGATGGAGG
>NZ_JBKVXZ010000101.1:0-2267 GCF_046973065.1 Flintibacter sp.
GGCGTAGGCGGTACAGTCGGCGGCCACCAGCAGGCGGCAGCCTTGGAAATAAGGGGCCATAGGGTTGACCAGCTTGATCTGCACCGGCCACTGGCTAAGCTGACTGACGCTCTCCCCCTGGGCCACTGGAGCCGCAGCAGGAGCGGCGGCGGGGCGCAGGGTCTTGGCCATCTCCCCCGGGCAGCCGCAGGCCAGAGGCTCCTGGGCCTTTTTCGCCGCCTGAGCGGCCTTCACCGCCGCCTCGTCGTAGGCGGGAGCCTCCCGCATCTCAAAGGTGATGGCTCCGGTGGGGCAGGCGGGCAGACAGTCGCCCAGCCCGTCGCAGTAGTCCTCCCGGGTCAGCTTGGCCACCCCGTCCACCATCTGGATGGCGCCCTCGTGGCAGGCGGCGGCACAGGCCCCGCAGCCGTTACATTTACTCTCGTCAATGTGAATGATCTTACGGATCATAAAACTTCCTCCTCAACGTTTGCTTTTCTCAGGATGACCCTATTCTACTCCCCCGCAGGGCAAAAGTCTGTTGTAGCTCCAACAAATCAAAAATTTCTCTAGGCATAGCAAAACCCGGACGCCGCTCCAAAGCGTCCGGGTCTTACCATTGAAAAAGAGGATTAAAATGAAACGAACTGTCTCTTGCAAGTGTTATCCTAGCAAAGAGTTGTTACAAAAACAGCCCCAAAGTATTACATAAGTTTTAAATCTCCATGGACAATTTGTGACTTTTCCAAACAAGCTGAAAAAGCACCGAACAGCCGGCGCATCCACGCCGGCTGTTCGGTTGAATTGGAGGATAGAATGAAAAGAAAATGCTCTTGCCTTGCGAGTATCATTCTATCTGCTTATTGTGAACAAAGCTAGCTAAAGTTGTTACAAAAGCTTTAAATCCGCGGCGGAAACCCAATTTTTCCCCACTCAGTTTTCCCCATCCTCCCGCAGGTCCAGGAAAAAGTCCTGGAGGATCTTCTGACACTGGGGCTCCAGAGGTCCCCGATAGATCCGGGGGTGGTGGTTAAAGCGCTCCTCAAACAGGTTGAGCACCGACGAGCAGCACCCCGCCTTTTCATCCCGGGCGCCGTAGCGCACCGTCTCAATGCGGGAGTTGATGATGCCTCCGGCGCACATGGGGCAGGGCTCCAGAGTGACGTACAGGGTGCACCCGTGCAGCCTCCAGCTGCCCAGACGGGCGCAGGCGTCCCGGATGGCCTCCAGCTCGGCGTGGGCGGTGGCGTCGCCGTGTTCCTCCCGGCGGTTGCGCCCCTCCCCCACGATTTCTCCGTCCTTGACGATGACGCATCCCACCGGCACGTCCCCGTGCTCGGCTGCCTGAGCGGCCAGCTCCAGGGCGCGGGCCATATAGTCCTTGTGGTCCATGGTATTCAGCCCTCCCGGCGGTTATTTTGCTCCCCCATCAGGCGGATGGTCTGGGAAATAAGTTCCCGCTGCTCCCGGGAGAGGGAGCGGTAGGTCTCTACCAATGCTTTTTCTTCCTTACTAATGTGCATCGGCGGTTCCGGTTCATTGGTCAAACCCAGCAAATAATCGGTACTAACATGAAAATAATCTGCAATGCCCACAATGACTCGACAGGGCATTTCGTTTTTCTCCGTTAGGTAATTGCTCATTTTAGCCGGTGTAATCCCAATATGTTTTGCCAACTTCTTTTGTGTCACGTCCCGGTCTGTCACCAGCATTTTTGCTCTGGCCCCAAAGCCCATGGTAATCACCTCTGGGGTCAGTATCTCAATTTCGATAACAGATTTTCTTAAAATCAAGAAATCGGTAATTTTTATTTTTATATCACATATTCCGACAAATTTCAAATATCGAATCTTGTATACTCTTATTGAGAGGAACTCTGGTCCATCGCAAGGCCCATTCCGCCCTGCGGGGCGTCCTACTTTGCCCACGGCGGCAAAGTAGGCAAAACGCCGCCGGGGGACGGCTCCGATGAGCGCCTTCGCGCAGCGGGCGCTCATAGTCGCCTCTCCCCGGACCCCAATTTACGGGAGCGCGCCCCTTTGGTCGTTTGGTCCGTTCCGGCGGCCTAAATTTTGACTGTGCATTCTCCTACTCTCGGGCCACTAGGCCCTGCTGCCATCAAAATTTGCAGGTGCTTGTATTCTACTGTACACCGCCTGGTGCCTGCCTACCTGTTGAGTGCGGCGGTGGTTGGGCAGACGATGGGCCTTCACTTTGTGACGGCAGCCACTGTACCTTGCTACGAAAATAGGTAGCGAGGGCGTGAACCTTGACAAACAGGCTTTCAA
>NZ_JBKVXZ010000102.1:0-1695 GCF_046973065.1 Flintibacter sp.
TACACATGAACCAGGTGCTCACGCCCCAGGCGTCCATCCTTGTGACGGTGAAGAAATGGGTTTGGGCAGAAGCAGGTTCTCTTGCGTCAATATAGTAGTCGGAGTAGAGATACACCAGATCGACCTCTCGCTCCGGCAGCCACTTGGCCCGGCGCACACGTGGTTTGCCGTTTTTCAGCGTCTTCTCTCTGGGGTTCTCAAACCACGCCAGTTCCTTGAGCTTCAGACCAGTGAAGGTATCTATGAGCCGCTGGGCAATCTCCCGGTGGGTAAACACCCCGCAGTTCCAGGAGCCCACCAGCCAGGTCTGGATAAAGTCTCCCACCTTGCTGCCGGGGGCGGGCGGCCCGTAGACGCTCTCGTCCGCCCACATGACCTCCAGCTTTTCACATTGATCCGGCCGGGGACAGGATTTCTTATCACCATAGCGGTACATGATATTCACATAGCCGAAGTCCCGGCCGGTCCGGTCATGGCCGACGGCTTCCACTTGATAGGCAGTTATGGACATTTCAGCTCCACCTCCTGTGCCAGTACAAATCCGCACAGCCCAAGGGAAGCGTCGATGACAAATACCCGGATGTGCTCCCGATCCATGCGCTCCCGCAGTTCCTCGATGCTGCAACAGGCGGGAAAGCCGTAAGAGACGGCCCCGCCCAGCAGGTCTTTGTACTGTTCAAAAAAGCCGTCCACGGTGATCTCATCCATGCCGAAGAGGATGTTGTCCCGGATCACATTCTCAAACCAGTGGGCCAGCAGGCCGGTGAAGTGAACGGATACGTTCTCTCCGGCCTCAGTCCGGGTATCCACATGCAGGATATGGGCTTCAAAGTCAGCGCAATAGCACAGGACCCTGTTGTCGTGCAGATGGTCAAAGGATTGAATCACCATACTCATGCCAGCTCTGCGTCCAAAATCTGGACTTGCTTCCCTTCCTCGTTCACATAGTAAAGGGCGATATAATCAATGCCGTCCCGCCTGACCTGCTCCCAAGGCATCCGCTCACCGTTGATCAGTTCCACGGTGTCCGTCCCATCCGGTTCGAAGTCCTCTTTTTCGTCCTCATAGTCAACGCTGTAACCCAGCTCCACCACCAGCTTGGAGGCAGGGATCCCATACCGCTTGAGGGGACGGTGCTCCAGCTTGGATGGATCGTGTACATCGCAGAACAGATTGTCGTAGCCATGCCGCCCACCGTCAAAGATGACGAACTCCTCGCCGCTCTCCGGATCACGGGCTGCCACCAGTCCGGGGGCCTCGTCGCTATCTATGATATAGAATTGGGGTTCTCCCTTTACTGTGAGCAGATCTCCGTAATACCAAACCTCCAGCAGTTCATTGCCAGTGGTAGAACACAATGTCACGGTGGACAGGCGTTTCTGCGCCCACTTCTTCACATGGCCAGTGAGCCAAGTGGGATATTTCTCAGTCATCATAATCTTTCGCCTCCTATTTCAATTTCAGCACAAATCCCCAGATGCTCACCACGATCAGGAGGACGCCCAGCAGGAAGAAAACCACACGCCGGTATCCTCTGCTGTGGCGGTGGGCATCCCGCGTACCAGCGGGGTCGCAGAGCCAGTTCCAGTTGCGGATTGCCCCAATTAAAATCACGGCCCCGATGAGCACCGAGGCAATGTACCAATGCTCTTGCAAAAATGCTGTGGTCTGTTCGCTGTTCATTCTACTTCCTCC
>NZ_JBKVXZ010000103.1:0-1309 GCF_046973065.1 Flintibacter sp.
TGGCCGCGAGGCGGATGCCCCAGATGGCATCGTAGGGGCTGGCCTCCACCAGCACGCTGTCCCCGGTGGAGAGGAGAAACTCCCGCAACTCCCGGTTCTGGCTGAATTTGCACCAGTTTCCATTTAGCACAATGGCGTATTTGAACTTGTCCCACACCTTCTGGTCAAAGCCCCGCACCTTGCGGCCCAAGGCTTTGATCTGCTTGGGGTCGCTACACGCCAAAATCTCCTTGCGTCTCTCCTCGTCACCAAACAGCTGGGCTTTGCCCGCCATCATGTACTGTTCCGTGTAGAGGTAGGAGTCAGCCATCGTATAGAAGTCCTCCATCCACCACTGGCTGAGGCAGCTTTTTGTCAGCTGGCCGTCCTGGGCAGGCTGATGGCCCCAGAACAGGCACAGCTCCCGTCTCCGCCCCGCGGCAAACTCCTGCTGGAGCCACTGGCGGGTGTACTTGGGCCGGCCCTCCGGCCGCCACGCCTCCACCAGGAAGTCACCGTGCGTCAGCACCTCGCCCGTGTCCTCGTTGTCCCACCAGCCCTTCCAGGTCACCGGCTCGGGAAAGAGGGCGCGGTATTCCGCCCGCTCCTCCGGGGAGAGGGTGTCCAGCCAGGTACCAAACCGGTCTATGTAATCCTCCCCATAGCCCATGCGCCAGCCAATGGAGTATCGCTCGATCTCCCGGTGGGCCAGCCAGGGGGGAGGCATGATTTTCTTATCTTGCAGTGCCATAGGGGGTGTCCTTTCTTGTCAGAAACCGTTCAGTTCTTTTTCCACATCCAACGGAGCGCCGTCCAGGGATGTGATCTGTGCCAGCTCTGTTTCAGTCAGATTTTTCAGAAAAATGCAGTATTCGTCTGGGTGGCCTCCCACAAACTCCATTTTGGGCATCCCGATCTGCTCCGGGTCGGTGATCCACAGGCAAGGCTCTCCCGTCGCCCAAAACCGAGTCAGGGTAAGAATTTGGCCATTGTAAATTACTGTCTGGTCCATCCTCACCCCGCCTCAAAAATCACGAAGTTCATCAAACTTCTCAATCATGGAATCTTTCTGGAACGCATCACCCGGCAGGGCATCCAGGATACCCCGCAGGGCCATGTAGATTTCATCCCGTTCCTCGGTTTCGATAAAGCCCATCTTGTTGAAGGTCTGGGTATAGGCTGTCACCGCATCCAGCGCCTGGGACTGGGCGTCCTCGCCCGGTTCAGCGGCCAGCTTCATCAGCTGGGAACGGGTCTTGCGGTATTGATTGGCTGCCTTTTTCGCAGCGGTGGCAGGAATATGCTCCGCACCGTCCCAGCCTCGGAAGGG